>CAYOJT010000120.1:0-9031 GCA_964404365.1 uncultured Bacteriovoracaceae bacterium | reverse complement strand
AGAAGAAAAAAAATCTTCAAAGTAACTTAAAATGTCTCTCGAATATTCAGACTCAGCTCGTTGACTACGTCGATGGAAAGCTGAAGAAACCTGAAGAAATCGATGCAATGGCGGAATGTGCAGTAAACGCACTTACGACTTTCAAAGAGCGAACTCACGGCCAGAAGAAAAATAAATTCACAGCAGGGGAAATTCGAAATTTCCTTCAGCGCTACTATCTCGAGAAGTTCACAATCACGGATTCGCTCCTTCTCGAAGCGATGCGTGTGAAGCAGGCGATCTTCGGTGGTGAGAACGAAGAGTTCAGTATTGAAGATATCGATTACGGTATCGGAATTATCCGTCGAACGGGTGGGATACTAAAACTTCTCCAGCCGCATATGCCGATGGGTGTAAAGCGCTTCGAGAAAATGAAAGAGCGTGACCTCGATATCGTTCTGAAAGACGTGTACCGGGCTGGTGATCTTCTTTCTCAAATCATTACCGAAAAAGGCATTACGTATTCCTTCTCCGATTGTGATCGCTTTTTAGGTGAGATGATTCTCCATTTCCCGAACGTCGAGTCCTTTAAGAAGGTACGAGAACATCTGGATATGGCCGCAACTTTCAAGGCCGTCTTCATATCTCCTGAGCGCTCGCGCGACGAACTCGGCCCAGAGGATTGGAAAGTAATCTTAGAGGATGGCACGCGCTGGGCCGGCGTGGGTCTGAAACTCATGAACCTTCAGGCGAATACGAATGATTTTATGCGCGGGGCTGCGCGCAGTCGTCTGTCACAAATTTTTGATGAAACTTTGGGACTGATGTCCCGAGTCGTGAATCGCCACAAGGGAACGATTCGTTTCTCCGTTTTGAATGAGCTGATCGATGCTCTTCCTTGGAACGGAAAAGTGGGCAGCTACACGGTTCAGAAAATGACCCTGAAGAAGACTCTGAAAGCCGTTGTGCTTCGTGGTCTGAGTGAAATCGATCGCTCTGAAAATGGTCGAAAAGCAAAAGGCATCACGCTTGCTCACCTGAAGAATCTCGATCGCATGGTGGATGAGATCATCCAGGGGTCCTCCTACACCGAGGAAATTTATAAAGCGGCAACCGGAAATCCTAAATTTCCGGATTCGGCAACCGCTCCACAAAACGCGCTTTCCGCGACGAGTGACGAACAAATTCAGGCTATCGCAGCTCGTACGGGCGGAGGGGATGCCCTCGTTCACGCCGCGAAAAGCCTGCGATCCACCTATAAGGGCCTTCCCGCATTCTTCGAAGGTGACACGAGCGAAATTATTTTCGGAGCCGGAATGGACAAACGCGGACGTACGTATCGCGATGCCTTTACCGGTGTGTGGCTGAAGCCAATGTTCAAGCGCATTCTGCGAGGTTACCTCGAAGAGGGTGATATCAAGTCTCGCGGGCTTGAATGCTGGGAGAGAAGTTCAGCTGCGGACTTGCCCCGGTGCGTGGAAGCAGGCCTCACTCAGCCTGAGTTCAAGCAGTTCATTGTAGATTTTTACCCGATCCTTCTCGATTTCAAATTTGTTTGGAGTACGAGTAAGTCAGAGCGTGATGCGAAAAAACGTTTCATGGAAGCGGCACTCTTTACGCCTGTTTCTAACGGTGATGATTTCATTTCGATGGATGAAGGTTTGTCGATGGTCATGTACATGATCTCGGCGAAACCGCTCGGCACTCGAATTCACTCGGCCGCGGCGGAAATTTGTAAGCACGGACCGCCGGATGAATCGGGTCAGCCGACACTTGAGCCAAACTGTTACCGGAGAGTGGTATTTGATTTTTCCTCGCGTAATGACGTGAGTAAGAAAATCTGGGGAACGATGCCGCTCTTTATGAAATATTACGACACCCTCTCGGCTGACGATCGGGCTGAGCTGAAGTTGCTCATCGAAACTCCGATTCGTACCGAAGGTTACGTCGCTGATCTTTATTTCGATTCAGCAGCAAGCGATACGCTTGCAATGATGATGCACTATATCGAGTCGCTCTACGCGCGGTTTGATAAGGATCCATTCGATCTTACGATTAACCGCACCGAAGCGATGAATGCATTTCCGGTGTTCAAACGAACGCTTGCTGAAATTACGGAGATGAAAGAGGAGTCAGGCATCTTGAAGGATGTTTTCACTTGGCTCCTGGCGAAGGGTCGACAGCCTGTCGATCCAGAACTGAAGGGATTTAAGAAACTCGTTAAATCTATTCCGTTCCTCTGGTGGGCAGCTCGGAATCCTAAATTCGAAGCTCCTCGTGGAAACCTGATCAGTATTTTCGGCGAGATTGGGAAGATGGCGGGTGCTTCAGCGGCCCCACAGCCTGGTCCTGCTCCCGCTCCGACACCTACGCCGGATCCTGAAGAGGGCGGGCAGTAAGTTTAGCCTAAGTGTTCACGCGCTTTTTCAAAGACGCGATCGAACATGGGGCGAGTGAGTCTCCCCGTAAAGGTGTTTTGTTGGCTCGGATGGAATGAGCAGAGGAGAAGTTTTCCGCTCGGGAGAACTGTGCTTGCTCCGTGAGCGAATTTGAGCGGTTTTTTAAAATCTCCAGTTTCCTTCAAATAAATTTCGATCGATTTGAGTGCGAGCGATCCGAGCGCAAGGTAGGCGCGCGCGTGAGTCAGCAGGTCGAGTTCCGTATGAAGAAACGGGCGGCAGTTTTCGTATTCTCGAGGTGTCGGCCTATTTTCGGGAGGAGCGCAACGTACGCCGCACGTGACCCACGCGCCTCTCAATTTTAATCCGTCATCTCGAGAAATACTCTCGGCTTGGTTTGCAAACCCGGAATCATAGAGTGCGCGGTAGAGCCACTCGCCGGAGCGATCTCCCGTGAATATTCGTCCGGTCCGATTTGCGCCGTGAGCAGCTGGAGCGAGTCCAATGATCACGAGCCCTGCCTTCGCGTCGCCAAAACCGGGTACGGGCTTTCCCCAGTAGGTCTCGGACTGAAAGGAGCGCCGTTTTTCACGTGCGACCTTCTCGCAATGCGTGCGGAGCCTTGGGCATTTCGTGCAGGAAATGATTGATTTCTTAAGGTTTTCAAGGCCTTGCGTCATATGGGGCTCTCTGTTAGATCTTTCCGACTATGAGTCTTTTCCCGGCACCCAAAGTCCGTCAAGAGTGGATTTCATCGAGTGAGTTTCATCCTTTGAAAAACGAGGAGGTTCTCGCGCAGGTTGTTCAATGGGCACGCGAAACGAAATCGCCTGTGCTTCTCCTCGACCTCGATTCCACACTCTACGAAGTGGGCCCGCGCACGTTCGAGATTTTGAAAGAATGGATGGCGACGCCTTCGAGCCGAGAATTTTCAAAAGTGCGTGAGGCTTTGGAGAAGATGAAGCACTCTCACGTGGGATATTCCCTGAAAGACACCTTTTCGAACCTGGGCCTCTCGCTCACGGATCCCGGAGTCGTTGCGGCTTTAAAAAACGCAAAAGAATTTTGGGGCAAACGCTTTTTCACCGACGATTACCTCGCGCACGATCACGCGTATGAAGGCGCTGCTGAATTCGTGAGAAATGCGTACGATGCAGGCGCTGAGCTCGTGTATCTGACGGGCCGAGATGAGCCAGGCATGGGTCGCGGAACTCGAGATCGTCTGAGACAAGATGGATTTCCCTTTGATCGTGAACGCACGCATTTGCTTTTGAAGAGGGCTCCTCACCTCGATGATTTGGATCATAAGCGAAGCGCTGCAGATTACGTGAAGCGAACGGGGGCATTGGTTGCCTCATTCGAAAATGAGCCGCCGAATCTCGTAGCGCTTGCTCAAATTTTTCCTGCCGCTATGCACGTCTTCATGGACACGATCTATAGCGACACTCCGGCAATGCCTCACAAAGGTCTTTATCGGATCACCGGTTTCAAAGACTAAACGCTCCCGAAAGAACCTAAAAAAATGTCGGATTCCTTACGTTCACCTTTCGTTTTTCACTTCATTCGAGAGGGGCGTGAAGCGCTTTTAAAAAGCGAAGTAGCGACGGCGAATCCGAATCATCGCTTTTCGTTCTCAAAACCTGGCTTCTTATCCTTCAAAGCCGATCGAGAAGTGACTTTCTCGGAATTAAAGGCACCCCTTTTTTCCCGTCGACTGGGCATTCAATTTTTAAAATGGTCGGAGGGAAAGGAATCAGAAGCGCAGGAAAAGTTACGCCCGGTATTAGATGTTCTAAGATCTGAGAGTGTGAATTTCGAGGGGCGCCTCTCGATCCATGCTTTCGATTACCGAAAGGCACTCGGCGAAGATGCCTTCGTTTCTGATCACGCGATCGCGCTTGCCGATGCGAGCGGAGCCCCGCTTTGGAAGGGTTTTGTGGGAGCGCTCTCGGGTGCCGATTTTAAGTCCATTCAGTGGAACAAGAAGACGCAGCCCGGGGAAATGATTTTGACTGCCGTCCAAGTTTCCGATCGTGAGATTTGGGTTGGAGTTTCAAAGCCAACGAGTGATGAGTTTTTAGGAGTCGGTGGAGAGTCGGGGATCGTGCTCCCGGAGTCAGCGCCGTCGCGCGCGTACCTGAAGCTTGAAGAAGCGCTCGCGCTTTCTCGGATCGAACTCAAATCCGGTGATACTGCGGTTGAAGTGGGTTGTTCACCGGGCGGTGCTTGTTATTCTCTCCTCGAGCGAGGATTGAGTGTCATCGGAGTGGATCGTGCGATTGTGGCTCCTGTCATTTCGAAAAATCCCCGTTTTAAGCGTGTGGGTACGAGCGTGGGCGAGATGCTGATCCCTACAGATTTCCGTGCGCAGTGGTTTCTCATGGATATGAATGCTGAGCCTGAGATTGCGCTTCGGGAGTGTGGGCCTTTAATTGAGCGGATTAAGCCAGGACTCCTCGGAGCATTCCTCACACTCAAGTTTAATCGCGAGGACAGCGTCGATGACCTTCCTAAAATTTCGGCGCGCGCAGCAAGAAAGCTCGGGCTTGAAAAGTCATGGCTCAGACAGCTGCCTTCAAATAATCGCGAAGTCGCGCTTTTTGGCGTGACCGGGAATTATCTCCGTTCACGCGCGCTCTGATCGAACTCAGCTCGCTTATTTCTTACACGCAAAATCGTACGAGTGCTCTGCATGGTACTTCTTCGCCCATAAAAGCGGCACGAGAAGAATTCCGCCAACGCAGGGGAGTGTGTCCCATTCTTCATTTCGACTGAATTTATGGGTGACGGGTGCACATCCGTCTTTTTCTAGTCGGATGTTGGTGTCTGACCCCCAAATTTTCGCGTCGGTGTGGAGAAATTCTCCTGCACCTTTAAATTCACCGTCGACGTAAATTTTTACGGAGGGGTCGTTAATCCGAATCAGGGTTGAACTCGCGCATCCCACTCCGAAAGTGAGAAGAGCCAGCGTGACGAAAAACTGGGCAAAAATTGAATGGCGCATGACGCAAGTATATCCGTTTTATGAATTATTGGCGATGGCAGCAAAAAGTATAGATCGAGTCCGAAGTGAGTGTTTCTGAGCCGGTGAACGAAAACGGCTTCGAGAGATTACACTCAGTAATCATCCGTGCCTTCAGGTCCGCGATACTTGAAGTAGTCATGCGAACACAGCGAAAGAAGTCCGTATTTGGGGGTGCGCCCTCCTCCGGTTTTTTTGCGTCGGCGGCGAAAAGCGAGGTCGATGTCAGAAAAATGAGAGCAAGAGAGGTGAGTGAGAGTTTCATGTGGGACTCCTTATGTTTAGTGACGCGATGCAATTAGAAAATGGTGAAATCCTGAATTTTCTTAAAGATATTGAACTCATATATTTTCGCAACTACTATCAAAGCTCATGCTCAAGCATTGATGCATAACTAGAATGCCCTGGTAACGGGGCAAAGGAGAAACAATGACTGTTCTTAAGAAAAGTGGATTTGTAGCGCTTGCGATCTTCGCATTTGCTGCAATTTCTGCACAAGCAGCCGGCAAGTACGGAATGGCTGGATGTGGTCTCGGTACGATGGTGTTCGAAGATAAGCCGGGAAAAATCCAAATCCTCGCTGCTACGACCAACGGAACTTTTGGAAGCCAAACTTTCGGTATCACGACTGGAACTTCGAATTGCGTTGATTCCAACGTGCGCGAAGAAGCTTCCCTTTACATCACTGTGAACCAAGAAGCTCTCGCGAAAGACATCTCCCGTGGAAACGGTGAGACTCTCGCAGGTCTCTCGAAAGTTCTCCGTTGTAATGATGAAGCTGCTCTCGGAGCAACTCTTCAGCGCAACTATCAAAACCTTTTCCCGGCTGACAAAAAAGCTCCTCTTACCGAATCGATTGAAAAAGCGGTTCGTTCGGATGCTTCTTTGAGCTGCGGACTTTTCACCTAAGCGAAGAAATAAGGAGCTTATAGAATATGAAAAAACTTATTATCGTCGCTCTCTCAGTTTTCACGGTTACAGCGTTTGCTGCTGATGCGAAAAAAGCTACGACTGCTCGTCCAGCACAACACTCAGCACCTGCTCAACACTCGGGTTCGAAATCCTTCAGCCGCCCTTACGGTGCAGCTGGATGCGGTCTCGGTTCGATGGCCCTTGGAAAACAAGGAAGCCAAGTTCTCGCGGCAACCACGAACGGTACTTCCGGAAGCCAAACTTTCGGAATCACGACCGGTACGTCGAACTGCGTGGACAGTGCTAACGATGCAGTCGCAAGCCGCATGGACAAATTCATCAACGTGAATCGCGCAGCCATCGCTTCCGATATCGCTCGTGGTGAAGGCGAAACCATCGCTTCGATCTCGTCACTTGCGGGATGTAAAAACACGGATACCTTGGGAGCTGCTCTCAAGAGTAATTTCCGTGAAATCTTCCCAAGCCACACGGTTCCTGCAAACGAAATCACGGACTCGATCATCACGGTGATCAAGTCGGATGACTCGTTGGCATCGGCTTGTAATCAAGTGATCTAACATTTGACCCATCCTCCGGATGGGTTGCTTCGCCTGATTTTGGCGGAGTCCGTTTAAAACGCCCGCACGACGACCTTCGTCATGCGGGCGCTTTGTTTTTAGAGTTTTTGGAATTCTTGAAGCGAGCCCAGGAGTGTGGTTCTCTCATCGGACACATGTTTCGATCGCAAATCTCTTTAACTATCCACACTTTGTGTCTGGTCTTCATCTTTTCCTTTAACTGTTTCTTGAGCGCTGAAGCTGCACCTCGAACTTCGAAAAATCCAAAAACCGTTGTGATTACCTCGACCCCAGCGCCGACGCTCAGTCCGGGGCAGGTGAGTGAGCGGGTTCAAGGCTATTTAACGAAAGCCGCGGAACTTAAACTCTGGGACGAAAGGGAATGGAGGCTTCTGGGCTACTACGACCGCAGGCTTCTTGGGAACTTAAAGAGCCGCGGGACGCGCTCATTCTTTTTATCAGAAGATGGGGAAACGAATCCTCGAGCGGAGCTCGAAGCCACGATTCAAAACCTATTTGAAACCCGAGAGCGGCCTTACATCGGTTCTGCACAATTCGAAGAAAAGCAGATCCCGCGCTGTCAATTCCCTGCGCGCTACCGCTGGATAACGAAAAGACTCTCGATTCAAGAAAGCGAATTACCTCTCATTGAGTGTGCGGGGCTCAATCAGTTTCGCGCACGAATGGGCGGAAAAGCCGCCGCGATCGTCTTTTCTTCGTTCTACATGAACAACCCGTCCAGCTCTTTTGGTCACTCTCTCCTGCGCGTGAGTAAGATCTCGGATGATAGCCCGAACAGCGAGAAGCTTGAACTCTTAGATTTCGGAGTAGGTTACGCCGCAGATCAGACCACTCCGAATCCCTTATTCTATGCTCTCTACGGAATCGCAGGTGTATTTCGAGGAACTTATACGAATATTCCTTATTACTACAAAGTTCGCGAATACAACGATTTCGAATCACGCGATCTGTGGTCCTATCACCTGAATCTGACAGACGAAGAAAAGACGATGCTCGTCGATCGAATCTGGGAAGTGGGTTCGACTTTTCATTATTACTACTACTTCACGCTGAACTGCTCGAACGTAATCCTTCACGCTGTCGAAACGGCGGCTCCGCGATTTCACATCCTGGATGAGCTCAAATACTACGTCATTCCGTCTGACACGATTAAGGCGATGATGAAAGTGCCGGGACTTGTTTCGAAGGTCACTTATCGTCCTTCTGCCTACTCGATCTTTCAAAAGCGAATCGACGGGATGAGTGCTGAAGAACTGAGTGAACTTCATCGAGTGATCGATGCGAAATTTGATCCTGCCGCTTTGACGACGGTACCAAAGCCCATTGCTGTCTCGGTTTTAGATTCCGCTGCGGATTACATCGATTACAAGTACGCGAAAGATGTCGTCATCCCGGCTCAACCCACCAATGAAAAGGGTGAGGCGCAGAAAGTTCCAGACGCCGTTCGCTGGCGCCAGAACGTTCTTCTCGCGCGCGCTTCGATCCCAGAGCGAAGCCGATCGTTTAAGGATTTTATCCCAACAGAGCAACGCCCAGATCTCGGCCATGGTTCGATGAAAGTGAGTCTGCTCGGAGGACGAGAATCGGGACTGAGTGAGGTGGGTCAGCCTTCGATTCAAAATTACGCTCAACTCAATGTTCGGTTTGCACTTCATGATATTTTGGACCCCCAAATCGGTTATCCGACCCATTCGCATCTTGAGATGATCGCTTTCAAGCTTCGACGAATGTCCGATTCGCACAGGCTTGAACTTGAGGATTTAAATTTCTTACGGATCATGAATCTTCAGCCCCTCACGAGTTTTAGTCGCAGCATTTCTTGGCGAGCAGAAGTGGGCGGAAAACGAATTCGTGATGAAAATTGTTCGCGGTGTTTTGCGACCGCCATCGAGTTTGGTGGCGGCTACGCGATTGAGCCCGTGAGGGGTGTAGTGCTTTACGGAATGGGTGAGTTTGGGCTCAGGCACGCTCCATCGTTTGCAGGTTCAGATTTACAGCCTGCTCTTGGACCTGTCGGTGGTGCGCTCGTTCAGTTTGGTCCGTTCGGGGTGCATGCGACTGCGAAGTATAAATACGGGTTTTTCACGCCCTACCCGAATACGCGCATTTACTCGGGTGAG
>CAYOJT010000119.1:0-9057 GCA_964404365.1 uncultured Bacteriovoracaceae bacterium | reverse complement strand
TTCCATTGCCCTGTAGCCTTTAACAGGGGCACAATGATCTTTTTCATATTTTTCCTCGTGGGTTCTCTCCCTGGTGTACCTCTGGAACCCCTCCCGAGATCGCGAGAAAGCTTCCAAGTAAATGAGAGTGCTCCAAATGGGGAGCACGAGACAGTAACGCGCGGCGCGAACCTTGCGTTCTCGCTTCGATCGGCAGATCTTAAAAATACTCATGAAAGCTGATCTCTCTTCGATTCAAAAATTCATCGATACCGTCCACAAACTTCGCGCGCCAGGCGGCTGTCCTTGGGACCGTGAACAGACGCATCAATCCCTCCGAAAATATCTGATGGAAGAGTCGGTCGAGGTCCTTGAAGTCCTGGATCAGATCGACTCGCCAGAAAAGCTTCAGGAAAAGAAGATCAAAGAAAATCTCCGCGAGGAACTGGGAGACCTTCTTCTTCAAATCGCCCTTCATTCGGAAATGGCGCGTGAAGTGGGAGCTTTCGATATTTACGAGGTCGCTCGAGCGATCGATGAAAAGCTCATCACTCGCCACCCGCATGTTTTTGGAGAGACGAAAATAACTGGCTCTGAAGAAGTGGTTCAAAACTGGGATAAAATTAAGGCCGCCGAAAAAGCCGCGAAAGGGATAGAAGCTAAAAAGTCTGTCCTCGACGGACTAAAAAAGGGCCTCCCCTCTCTCGCACGCGCAGACGAGATGATTAAGAAGGTCACGAAAGTCGGATTTCAGTGGCCCGACGAAAAAGGACCCCTCGATAAGCTTGAAGAAGAAATCCGTGAGCTCCGAGCCGAACTTGAAAAGGGAAATAAGAAAAAGGCGGAAGAAGAGATCGGGGATTTACTCTTCAGCGTCTGCAACATCGCTCATTTCGTTGGCGCCTCACCCGAAGACGCGCTTCGCACCTTCCTCGCTCGATTCGAAAAACGATTTCGTCATGTCGAAAGACGCTCAACTGAGTCAGGTCGCGAGATGAAAGCTCAAACACTCGACGAACTCGATGTGTTTTGGAACGAGGCTAAAAAGCTAGAGCGTGAGGGGAAGCTTTGAAAGAAAAAGACACCCCTAAAATGCACATTTACGGACTGACCGGGGGGATCGCTTCCGGTAAGTCGACGGTGGGTTCTTTTTTTCGCGATTACGGCATCCCTGTTATTGATGCAGACCAGATCGCTCGCTCTCTTCGCTCTGGTGATGGAAAAGCGGCTCTAGCGATCAAGAAGCGATTTGGTACAAATGAATCGAGCAAACTTCGTGAAATGATCGCGAACGACGCGTCGGCTCGCAAAGATTTAGAGGCGATCCTGCACCCCTTAATTCGGGACGAGAGTGAAGAGCGCTTCCGATTCTGGAAGGCTCACCGCGTTCCTTACATCGTCTATGAAGCGACCCTACTCATTGAAGCCGGACGCCACGAAGCCCTCGATGGCGTGATCCTCGTCACGACGTCGCACGACACGCAGCTAGAGCGCATGGTCGCGCGTGATCGAGTGAAAGAAGAACACGCTCGCCAATTTCTTGTCGCCCAGAACTCCGCACTCGCGCCTGCAGCGGTTCGAGAAGAAGCTTCCACCCACCGGATCGAAAATCATGGATCACTGAAGGATCTTCGCGAATCGACTCGTTTACTCCACCTTGAGTTCCTTGCACGCTCGCAGCGCGGGCGATAAGATTTCTACTCGTTAAACTCTGGGGGTAATGGACTTACCCCGTCAGCTCTTCCAAGGAGTGGAGAAAGCATGTTCAAACTGAAAAAACTGAGAACCCCGCTTGCAGTTCTCTTCGGCATCACGATTCCACTCTTCTTACAGGGTTGTATCAATATTTTTGATCCACTCGACTCTCCTTCCGGAGAAGCTCAACTCCTCTCTGCTGCGCGCGCTTGTTTCGACGACGGTGATTTCGCGTGTGCGCGTGAATTTTATGGAAAACTCGGTTCAAACGAAGACGCGATCGCGGAACTTGCTTTCGTGAAACTGGATGAGCAGGGGGCAGGGATTGGGAGCTACGTTCTGGCGCTCGATGCTGCCCGAAATGCGTCATCCGGAATGATCCTCACCGTCCTCGCCGAACATATGGCAAACGGTGCTGGCGCTACGAAACGTGCTCAAATTCTTTCTGCCTATCAAGCGTCGAACAGCATCACCAAAACCTCTCTCAAAGGCTTCGTTCAGTTCATGGCGGGCCTCGCGCTCGCGGCTGAGATCATCGCGGAACTCGATGGAGCACAGGCTGACTTCACCGTTCAAAAACAGACCGACATCGTCGCAAATACTTCTGCCTGCCGAGCCCTGAGTGCGGTCACCTGCGGTAACGCCGTTTGTGCAAATACTTCGGGTTACGCGTGGCTCGGTACGAACGCGGTCAACCTTTCGACTGATACTTCGGTCGCAAAAGACTGGGACACATTTCAAGCAGCGATCAATGCCGTGAATACTGGGCTCACAAACATGGGAGTCAGTAACTCGACTTCACAAGCGGTGAGCCTGATTTCAAGTCTCCTTGGGGTTTTAGGTGCAGGCGGTGATGCTCGCTGCATGCAGTGGGCACTCGTGAATACGTCGGTCGATGTGGGTCGCTAAGGAGAACACCATGAAGAATTTTAGATTACATTATTCAGTTCTCCTCTTCGGAATTTCGTTCTCCTTCGCGACTTCGAGCGCGCTTGCGCTGGAAAATATCGTTCGTCCCTTTCAAACGATTCGCTCTGCTGCAATGGGAAATGTTCGCTATACAACGGGGCTTTACGAGGAGAACTTCTTCTCGAATCCTGCTCGAACTGCCGATAATCCAACCTGGCGATTAGACCTCTTCAATACTTCGTTTGAAGTCAATTCGAACGTCATCTCAAATATCAGTGAACTTTCGAGTGGCGATAAAATTGCGGCAGCTGCGGATGCGGCCGGCGATAACCAACACGTTCGGATTCAAACGCTGTTTCCAGCCGTTTATTTTCCGAGACTTTTTAGTTCGAAGACGAGCTTTGCTTTTGGTGTTTTTACGAGTACTGCGGCTGACGTGAGCCTCCGCCGAAACCTGAATCTGGACCCTACAGGATACATCGATGCGGGCGTCGCCTTCAGTCTCGCTCGTCGTTTCAATGACCGGTTCAACGCTGGAATCACTCTTCGCGCGATGCAAAGGATCGCGACCGACGGAACGTTCACGACGATTGATTACATTAAGGGTCAAAGCTTCGATAGCTTCGTCGATCACGCAGGCGAAGGAACGATCATCGATTTCGACGCCGGTATGACTCACGATATTCCGTGGAAACCAATGGGTTGGCAGCTTCAATCCGCTTTCACCGTAAATAACGTCTTGGGAGGTAAACCCAACCAATACGCTAAAATCGACATGGTAAAGAAAGCCACACTCGACGCTCCAAAAACTCCGCGCACAATCAACTTTGGTGTTTCAGGTTCTAAGCCCTTCCTCATTTTTTCGAATTTTACAGGAGCGTTTGAAATCACCGATATCGGGAATAACCCGAATGGTTCGCTCTTCAGGACCGTTCACGCCGGAGCGGAAGCGTCGCTTGCGGATTGGATTCTCCTGCGCGCTGGGATCAACCAAGGTTACCTTTGCGCGGGCGTTGGAATCGACCTTCCCGTCCTCGACATTGAACTGGCGACCTACGGCGAAGAGATGTCGTTGAACGTCGGGGGCAAAGAAGACCGTCGCTACGCGTTGAATATCAAGATTTCGATCTAATTTGCCCTTAAATATCGGATAGTTAGAACCCGTTAATCCGTTTAAGTCTCATCCCCCAAGCGCCGATAAGCCTTTGGAAGGTTTCATGATTTTCAAAACGAAACCGGAATTAGGCTGAGAGCACTATGTGGAATACGAGTAACCAAAGAATCAAGGCCCTCATGAGTTCCAGAGCGCGCGAAAAAATGCGCCGCTCGCGTCCCATTCACGTGGAGCGCACTCCCGTGCGTATCGGATTCAAACTCGGCTCTGGCGAGGCGGCCGAAGCTCAAGCACGCGTCGTATTGAGCGCCATGAGCTTAGATGGCGTCGTCCTCTACTGTGCTGAAGCGCTCGCTCCCAATACCGAAGTTAAGCTGACTATCGAGAATCCTGAGAAATTTGAAATCGAAGCGAAAATCATTTGGTGCCAGTACCAAGACAGCGCGGCTCGGATCCTCACTGCGAATCCGTTCCCCTACCGAATCGGGGTGGCCTTCGCATGGAAAAATGAGGAGGACAAAGAGCGCTTCAACATTTTCGTCCAAACAGCTCGCCACCACTATGATTCAGTCGTGGTGCCTGCTCCGAAATCGAATGACGTTTTAGTCGGGGCCCCGAAGGGCGATGCGACTGTCGAAGGCGCGATCTCCGCGGAAAGTACGACGGCTGCGGATACAGCTGCCGCTACGCCTGAGTCCCCAAAGCTTGAGGCCATTGAGGGCGGAGCTACTCCTGCTACCGAAGCACCAAAAGCAGAAACCGCGCCCGGGGAAACCCCAAGCGCGGTCACTGAAACTTCAAAAGCTGCTTAAATCCTTAAACCATTCCCGTCATCAGGGAGACGAATTCATCCCAGTGATTTCGGAGCTTCGATTTCAGGCGAATGATCGCTTGCGTATGGAGCTGAGAAACACGCGATTCGGTAACATCCAAGACGCGGCCAATCTCTTTTAAGTTCAAATCTTCGTAGTAATAAAGCGATAGAACGAGGCGCTGCTTTTCAGGCAAATCATTGATCGCTTCACTGATCATTTTCTTCAAAGAAGCGTGGGTCACTTCGCTATAAGGCGTAGGAGCCTTAGAATTGGCCTGGTCGCCCAAGCCATGAAGTGCCCGCTTATCTGCTTTCGAGAAGTTTTGAACATCGTCGAAGGAAAGAAGGGATACGCTTCTCACCTGGTTCAACATCTCGTGGTATTCGTTTTGAGAAATACCAAGATCCGCACAAACCTCTTCATCGGTCGCCTGGCGGCCTTTTTGTTGTTCGATCCGGGAATAGCAGCGCTCGAGCGTCTTCGCTTTTTCACGAACAGAGCGTGGAACCCAGTCCTGCGCACGGAGTTCGTCGAGGATCGCTCCACGAATACGGAATTCGGCGTAGGTTTTGAATTTATTATCGCGAGAGGCGTCGTATTTTTCGATCGCATCCATCAGACCGATCACACCGCTTGAGATCAAGTCATCGAGCTCAATGTTCGTTGGAAGACGAGCCGCGATCTTCTGCGCGATGTACTTAATAAGAGGTGCGTATTCGACCACGAGGCGATCGCGTGTCGAATTCACAGGAGAATAATCTTCTTTGACGAGCGACGAGGTCTGAACCGCATCGGCTTTAATTTCTTCTTCGAGTTCTTTCTGAAGCTCTTCTTCACCCTCGGCTTCCGCTCCCGCCTCTAGGGTTTCCTGATTTTCCGTTTCCTCTTCATCGAGCTCTTCTTCTTCATCGTTTGCGGCAGCCGCATTCTTTTTCGATTTCGCTTGAAGAGTCTCAGACTTCCGTGAAGTTTTAGCAGCAGGTTTTGCTGGAGCTTTCGCCGCTGGAGTTTTTGCAGCAGGTTTAGCGGAGGTTGCTTTTGCGGCAGCAGCCTTTACCTTTTTATCTTTTTCGGTTTCAGTGCGAGAAGACGCGGTCGCCGACTTCGTTTTTGAAGCCGATTTCGCAGATTCGCGATACTTTTGGATTCCGTGACTCAAACTCATGTCCCACCTCGCCTATCCCTGGCAAACGAACTGTTGGCAAAAAAAGCCTCTAACAAAACCCGCGGCGCCTCTTGCGCCGGCACTGATTGGTCCTAAGAAGAGTTTATCAGAAAAACCTGATCCTGCCTCTTTCCGATTAATTTTTCCTCACCCGGCGCAGCGCCAGCGAACGCCCCACTATAACGAAGCTCAGCCGCGCATAAACGCTTCGTACCGTCATAGATCTTCGTAAAGAGGCGGTTCGCTTCTTTAGAATCGTAAAGTCCTTGGACGATAACGTTCATTTTTTTGACACCCATTCGGCGTGACAGCATTCGGGCCATTCCTTGAGTCTCGAGGCGATCCTTTTCGCTCCCACCCGTAATGAGAGTCGTCTGGAACGATTCCGAATGAAGATAGGCGCTCGACTCGCTTACTCCGGTACCTGCATCGACGACGATGGAGTTGATTCCAAAATTTTCGAAATCTTCCGTACGCCAGCGCTCTCGTTCCAAGGTCGAAAACGACGCCTCGACCCAGCCGGTCTGCGTGAGTTCAGGCTGATTTGGACTAAGAGATTCACCGAGAAGTAAAACACGCTTTCCCTGAGCAACGAGTCGTTTAGAAAATTCGCGCGCATAGGTGTTTTCTTTTTCTGGAATGGATTGGACGCGAACGAAAACATAGACCGGAAAGAGAAGTCCTTCCGGAAGAAGCTTCATCCGCTTTTCTTGCATTAGGCTACGGAGGCCATTGGCTTGATCCATGGTTTTCCTACTACTTGAATGCGGACAAATTAGAGGTCCATGACCAAGGCTGCGACTCGCTCGCGCGTCGCTTCTTCCAAATCCTCAGGTACTCGCTGCCCTACGGTGAAGTAGCTGAGAGGGAGTTTCGCTTTTACGCTCGCGTTGTAGATGGAACCAAAGATCGCAGACTCATCCAGCTTCGTCATGACAAGCGCATTCGGCTTGAACACAGAAAACTTCGAGGCGATATCGTAAATCTCAAGGTCCCGAGTCATCGCAGAAACACAAAGGTGGGATTGAACCGGCTTACCCGTTGAGCGGAGTAAGTGATTCATCTCCTTCAAGCTCTGAAGATCTTTCTGTGAACGTCCGGTCGTGTCGATCAAAACGAGATCAAGCGGCTGGAAGTCACCCAGTGCAGCCTTCAGCTCCTCTTCGTTATGAACAGAGCGGAAAGGGGCGTTCAAAATTTTTGCGTAAGTCGCGAGTTGATCAAATGCTGCGATCTTATAAGCATCGAGGTTAATGAGACCCACGCGAAGGTTTCGCTTCAGGATCGCATCGCTTGCGATTTTAGCAACCGTCGTGGTCTTACCGACACCAGTCGGACCGACAAGTGCGACCAACATCGGCCCTTGATCGCCGCGAGTTCCGGGCTGAAGGTTTTCGAGCGGATGAAGGGTATCGAGGCTTGCCATGACTTCGTAGGCGATCTGATCCATCACGAGGTCTGGATTATTCGCTTCGGTCTCACCTAATTCAAATCCGGCCTTCTTCACGAGCCCGAGCGCAAAACGTTTATCCACACCACTCAAAATGAGGTGCTCGAATGCATCCAGAAGCGCCGGGGTACTGGAAAGCTGGGTAGCAAAGCCCTGATTCAAGCTTCCACTTTCCTCTTGAGCGGTTTTCATCTCCTCGATCATGCGCTTGAGCTGCTGAACTTCAGCGCTCAGTTGGGCGGGAATCGCTGTTTGAGTAGTTTGAGGCTGCGCCGCAGGAGCAGCTTGAGGTGCGCGTGGAGCTGGTCTGGAAACCATTTTTTCCACTTCATGCGAATCGATTTCGGCGTAACGAGCGGAAGTCGAACGAGCCTCAGGCACTTGAATCTTATCGCGCGCACGACGTTCCTGCTGGCGAGTTTGGTAGTAATCGACGGTTTCGTTCAGTACGGCAGCCTGTGCAGAGGCTGGCATACTGGCATAACCGCGGCGCTGATCTTCAGGCATCACCTTTTCAACGAACGATTTCTTCTGGAGCGCGCGATCCGAAATTGCAGCCGTCACTTCCACGGATGCTCCACCCATCAGACCGAAGCCTTTTTTATGCTTCTTCGTCTGAAGAATGATGGCCTCAGGGCCCAATTCTCTTTTGATCGTGTCCAATGCTTCCTGCATGGTTGGAGCTTCATACTTCTTAATTTGCATCTTGCAACCTCACCGTTCCTAAACTTTTTACCTTAACCGTCGGAGTGATTTCGTTATGCGAAAGCACAGTCACATTCGGAATAAAGCGATCGAGCAAACCTTTTAAATGGGGTCGAATCATAGGACTACAAAGGAGCACAGGGAGCGAGGTCTGAGCCGAAGCTTCAACAATCGCCTGATTCAATTCCGCGACTATTTTTCTGACAAAATCTGGATCCAACGAGAGCTGCTGACCTTGGTCGGTCTGGATAATACCTTGAGCGACCGTTTCTTCGATCACGCGATCGAGCGTGAGGAGAAGAAGTTCTCCATCTGGAGACATGAGCTTCTTCGTGATATTTCTCCCAAGCGCTGCACGCACATGCTCGGTCAGAACTTGAGGGTCTTTTACTGTAGTTGCACTCTCCGCAAGCGTCTCGAGAACTGTCTTTAAATCGCGAATCGAAACGTGTTCGCGGAGGAGGTTCTTCAAGACTTTTAAGATCGCGCCCACCGAAAGCATATTCGGAATGAGATCTTCGATAACCTTTGGAGCAGTCGCTTTGAGAGAATCGAGAAGACCTTGAAGTTCCTGACGACCCAAGAGTTCCTGAGCGTGGGAGCGAACAAGCTCCGTTAAATGGGTCGCAATCACGGTCGACAGATCGACAACCGTGTAACCCGCGTAGCTTGCATCTTCCTTCTGGCGTGGCGTAATCCAAAGCGCATCGAGACCAAATGCCGGTTCCTTCGTAGGAATACCTGGCACTGGATCGGAAACGTTCCCTGGATCCATAGCCAGGAGATGGCCGACCATCAGATTTCCTTGGCCGATGACAACGCCCTTCAGGAGAACCTGGTAATCGCCGGGTTTTAGTTCCAAGTTATCGCGAATTCGAAGCGGTGGAACGATGATCCCAAGATCAATCGCAAACTGTTTACGGATGTTAGTGATGCGCTCAAGGAGATCGCCGTTTTGTTCAGCGTCGACAATATTGATGAGGCCGTATCCGACTTCGAGTTCGAGGGCATCGAGAGTGAGAAGGTTCTCGAGCTTCTCGCTGGGTTTCGCTTTCTCGACTGCTGCCTTCTTGTCGTCTTCAATTTTCTTCTTCGCTTCGGCGTTCGTCACACGACGTGCAATCCCGTAGAGCCCACCACCTAAGATCCAGAACGGAACGAGGGGAAGACCGGGAACAATTCCCATGAAGCCCATCACACCAGCCGATGCGTAGAGAGCTTTCGT
>CAYOJT010000118.1:0-9139 GCA_964404365.1 uncultured Bacteriovoracaceae bacterium | reverse complement strand
ACGAGACGCAGGTTAAGAGATCTCGGGTAAAAATACAATACTAAAATAGTCAAACATTTTACTATTTGAAATCAGAGACTTAATTGATCTTTTTTAAGGTGAGAGGGGAAGGAGGAGCGAAGCTATCGGCGCTTAGAGGCAAACTTCGCCATCTGGGCGACGGTTTCTTTCAAAGCCTCAATCTGTCCGGGCTCACGAAGATCCCCAAGACCGATTTCGTGAAGCGCTAGTCCCGAGAGCGGAACATCGTAGCGTTGAAGGAAATAATGGGCAGCAAGAACCGCGGTGCGGCGATTTGCGTCTTTAAATACGTGGGAGAGAACGAGCTTCACGTAGATCGAAACGCACGCATCAATTACATGGCCGTTTTCTGCCATTTCCGTGGCTTCGTGGAGGTGCTCACGCAAAGTGAGTTTCGGGTCGCGGAGGATCGAAAGCGTCTCGAGTTTACCCGATGGAAGAGTGAGCGTTGTCTGTTCGACACGCCAAGGGTCTTCGTTCTTCCCAGTGAGAACATTATTCATGCGCTCGAGTTCCATTGTCGTCAGGAGCGAGCGATTTTGAGCGAGAAGATCTGCCGCCTCAAGTGCGCGGTCGAATCGAGTCATCTCCAATTGTTGAAGGAGTGTTGAGGGTTTTTTCCGCGGCGGTGTTTGTGTCGAATCTGTCATAAATGAATTTTCTATTAAAATGCGTGACTCAGCTTCCTAAACCGTAGTCCTTTCGTCAAGATAGGAATCGTAGGCTTTCTCGATAGATAATGCACTGGGACCGGAAAATTCTGCCGCTTTAATTGACGTTTAGCGATTCAGCTCCATCTTTCTCCCACGACACCTCCCGGAATAGCCGGGACTGCCTCTGAGGTGATAAACTAGAAGGGTCATGGTTCCACAGAAACCCCAAGAATCCGGGGGAGTCGCGATTGAAGAAGAAGTCAAAACGGAGGAGCCGCCGAAGATGGCGGTGATTCTCCATAATGACGATTACACCACGATGGAGTTCGTGATCGAAGTTCTGGCAAAGTTCTTCCGAAAAACGGCGGACGAGGCCATGCAGATCATGCTCTCCGTGCACCATAATGGAAGTGGAGTGGCGGGCATCTATCCTGCAGAAATAGCTGAGACAAAAGTGTCGCAGGTGACGGATTACGCTCAAGCGCATGGCTTTCCGCTGAAAGTGACATCGGAACCCGCATGAGTCTGGGCGAGACAAGGAGCTCTCAATGATCGGAAAACGAGCAGAATCAGTTGTCAATCGCGCGGTCCAATTCGCAATGGAACGCTCACACGAATATTTTACTCTCGAGCATGTGCTCTGGGCATTACTCGTTGAAACCGACATGGCAGAAACGGTTCGCGCCTGTGGCGGTGATCCGAAGTCCTTACAAGCTGCACTCGAAGCTTATCTTGCGCGTGAAATTCCGATTATGAAGGAAGCGTCTGCCTCCGATCATGGCGAGCAGCCGGTTGCGACACTTGCCGTTCAGCGGCTCATCCAACGCGCGCTCTTCCAAGTGCAGTCTTCGGGGCGAGACGAAATCCAGCCATCGGATCTTCTGGTTGCTCTTTTTCAGGCAAAAGATTCCCAAGCCTACTACCTCATTCAGAAGCAGGGAATTCAGCGCCTCGATGTGCTGAACTACATCAGTCACGGCATTCAGAAAATGCGGAACAGAAGGAGTCCGATGAAGGCGAGGAGTCCGAATCGGGTGCGCCTACAGCGAATTCGCCAACGGGTGATGCGTTGAAGGAATATTCCGATAATCTGAATGAACGCGCGAAAAAGGGAAAAATAGATCCGATCTTAGGTCGTGAAACCGAGATTGAGCGCCTCATTCAAACACTCTGTCGTCGCCGAAAAAATAACCCGCTCCTCGTTGGTGAAGCGGGAGTGGGGAAGACGGCCCTTGCAGAGGGTCTCGCTCTTCGAATTTCCGAAGGAAAAGTTCCTGACCTTCTTGCAAACGCGGTCATCTATTCGCTCGATGTGGGACGATTGATCGCAGGCGCAAAATTTCGAGGGGATTTCGAGCAGCGACTTAAAAAAGTTTTAGAAGGGATCAAGGTCCGAGCAGAGCGCGGCGAGATGCCGATTCTCTTCATTGATGAAATCCACACGATTATCGGAGCAGGCTCGGTGAACGGCTCGGCACTCGATGCTGCGAATCTCCTGAAGCCCATGCTTGCTCAGGGAGAATTACGCTGTATCGGGTCGACCACCTATACAGAATTTAGAAACGTCTTCGAAAAAGACACGGCTCTCTCCCGGCGGTTTCAGAAAATCGACGTTGTTGAGCCCAGTGTCGATGAAGCGGTGAAGATTCTGAAAGGACTACGTCCGAAATTCGAAGAATACCACGGTGTAAAATACACGGATGATGCGATTCAGTCTGCTGTCGATCTTTCCTCAAAGCACATCACGGATCGTTTCCTTCCCGATAAGGCGATCGACGTGATCGATGAGGCTGGGGCGAAGATGCGCTTGAAACGAAAAGTGCCTGCGCCGAGTGATGCGAAGGATCCGACGCTTGAAGAAGCGCCACCCGCAGCTCCGGCTGTCGATACGATCGATAGAGATCAGATCGAAGAAATCATCGCCCAGATCGCGCGTATTCCTCCGCGCCAGGTGTCGACTTCTCAGAAGTCTAGGCTTCAGAGTTTGGATCGCGATCTGAAGCTTGCGATCTTTGGTCAAGATCACGCCATCGAATCGCTTGTGACTTCGATTCGTCTAGCGCGTTCGGGTCTGCGAACGGGAGAAAAGCCGATTGGTGCGTTTCTTCTCTGCGGACCAACCGGTACCGGTAAAACCGAAGTGTCCAAGCAGCTGGCGCACGCTCTGGGTGTGCAGTTCTTGCGCTTTGATATGTCGGAATACAGTGAACGCCATACGGTTAGCCGTTTGATCGGTGCACCGCCGGGTTACGTGGGATTTGATCAGCAGGGACTCCTAACGGGCTCTGTATTAAAACACCCTCATTCGGTTGTGCTCATGGATCACGGGAGCTTGACCGATAATAACGGTCGAAAGGTGGATTTCCGAAACACGGTGATTCTCATGACCTCGAACGTCGGATCGCGCGACATTGAACGTCGCGCAGTCGGTATCGGAGGATTAGAGCATCAAGACGGAACGGCCGCGAAGAAAGCGGTAGAACAGGCGTTCTCGCCTGAGTTCAGAAATCGCTTGGACGCGATCATCTACTTCAATCCTCTCAGTCCGGTGACGATCGCGCAGATTGTTGGGAAACAGCTCGTTGAATTGGAATCCCAGCTTCTGTCGAAGAATGTCGAGATCGAAATCGAGGCGGATGTGCGCGAGTGGCTTGCTTTGAAAGGGTACGATCGAATTTTGGGAGCGCGGCCGATGCAGCGTCTGATCCAAGACGAGATCAAAAAACCTCTTTCAGAGAAGATCCTGTTCGGCGAACTCGAAAATGGTGGGTCGGTGAAAGTCACCATGAAAGACGGAAAACCCGTCTTTGAGATTAAAACCAGCGACACGACGCCGAAGCAGAAAAAAGCTGAACTCAGTTCCTAATCGCTGAGTCGACTTTTATGGAGCGAGCTCACGAGCTCTGTGCGGGTTAAAACTGCGTGGAGTAAAAGGACAAATCCCATCATCGCGACGTGATACCAGTCGTTATGGTGAAGTGGGCCGCTCGATAGAAGCCTGAGTCCCTGAAGCGACCAGAGAATGCCCGCACCGAGATTGTAAATACAAAGCCCGATCAGCCATCCGAAGACCTTCAGGTTCAGTCTGAAGATCAGGTAAATCGAAAACCCGATCACAATCAGATGCGAGACCGTGTGGAAGACGACGACGAGCGGGTAGTCGTAGGTGAACACACAGGCCAGGCAGAAGATCGCGAACAAAGTTTGAATGGTTCGAATAAGCCACATTTTTCGAGTAGCGACCGCTACGGGGTGAAGGAAGATGTGCATGAAATAGTATTCAGTCGCGCCAATCGAAAGCAGAGTTAAAAACCAGAGCCTCACCCGGAGATCCATCGACGTTCCGATTTTAAGCTGGGAGTGGAGGTGGGTATTGGTTTCAGTAATGAATGCGGACATTTCTCCGAAACTTCGGTCGAGCTGATGGCAGAACCCCCCAAGGAGCGCTGCGGTTGCGAAACAAAACATATGAAGTGAGGCGCTTTTGTAGAGCGGCCCACGCCGTTTCAGGTCGAAACCTAAATAGAGTGCGAGAAGGAAAAGCGCATAGTTGAGCGAGAGAAGCATGAGTGGGAAAAGTTTCTCATTCTTTCAGGAGTTTCAAAAAAGTTTTTCTGGGGATGTTTTTTGCGCCCATCGCCTTCATGTGGGGAGTCATGACCTGAATGTCGAGCCAGTCGAGCCCCTGAGACTTCAAATGATCAATCAGTGCGAGGAGCGCGATTTTCGAAGCGTAATCTTCTTTGTAAAACATCGATTCAGCCGCGAATGACCGCGCGGATGCGACTCCATAAATTCCGCCGACGAGTTCGTCTCCATCCCAGACTTCGACGGAGTGTGCGTGGCCCCTTCGGTGAAGTTCGATATAAGCGCTCAGCATTTCAGGCGTGATCCAGCTCCCGCTTTGTCCAGGGCGCGGAATATCAGCGCACGCGCGAATCACCTGATCGAAGGCTTTATTTACAGTCGTTCGAAAGTTCAGTTTGCGCCGAGCTTTTTCGAGCGAGCGGGGGATGTGGAGATCTTTGAAAAACAAAACGGCCCTTCTTTCAGGACAAAACCACGGCAACTCATCCGTTCCCTCCATCGGCCAAGGAAAGATTCCATGCGCGTAGGCGTCGAGGAGAAATTCAGGTGTCAGTGCACCCCCCACGGCGACGATATCGCCGAACTCTTCAGGATCTGGGAAGCGCGAGGGGCTTGAACTCATAGGAGCGATTCTATGCTATTTGAGTTTTGTTGCACCATGTTGTCGCAGTGCGCATTGAAAACATCCGGTGAATGTTTCATTTCCTAATCAAATTCTGATTGAAAAAGGCCTAAAAACGCGGTGCGCTAGCTGGGGTGCGCGATGACGGGAGCGTCATAGATTGTTACGACGTGCGCAACCAACATTCCTCTAGGGGGGGAACCCAATGAACGAAATGAAAAAGAGTCTATTCACTTTCGGTTTGTCTACGCTGGTACTCGCTGCGCCACTTTCTGCAAACGACATGGATTACGATAAATATTTTACGATCACTTCCGTTGAAACGACGGACATCACCGAGCTCGATACTCGCGTAAATGAAGCGATCGGTTTTGTGCGCGCGGACTCCGAAGATCCGATCGGCGAAGCGGAAGTTATTCTCGATAAAATCATCGCAATCGGTGACAAAATCTGGAAAATCATCGAAAGAAATAAGCCGGTTGTGAATCAAAACTACAAGGCTCTCTCCCTCGTTCCAGAAGGTGCAACGAAGTGGGAACAACTCGAACAATGGCAAATGCCTAAAACCAAGGTCTATAGCATGAACTATAAGAACGGTTTCGGCATGAGCGTCGTCACGTTCGACTACCGCATTGCATTCACCTACGGCGGATCCGTAAACGGAAAAGGCGCGTATCTTTCCCAGATTCAGATCGAGCCAGCACTTCTGAACGTCGCTTGGGGTTATACCTTCAACGCGAACGGCGAAGTCGTAAATCCAACCAATGCCGGTACTAAGGCGAACCCAATCGCAGCTGCAGAGCTCCGCATGAACTGGAGAGTCAATACTGTGCTCAAGCACAGCGAAGAGTCTTCCCGATTTTACGTTCGCGGAGATGGCTTGTTCAAAGACCTCTCTAATGGCACTATGTGAGCCACACTTTTTAGGTTAACGGAATCATCCCCCGTGGCCATCGGTCGACGGGGGATTTCCATTTGAGAGAGCAGCCGAAGTGTTGCTCAGAAACTGCATTGAAAGGAAATGCCCAATGGCTGGAGAAAAAACGTCACCATCACGCAGAACTTTGCGTAAAAAAGGTCGCATGAAGCGCGCTGAGCGCCTCAAGAAGGACCCTGAATTCAAAAAAGGTTATTTCGAAGGAAAGTCGAAGCGTTCGACCGAGAAGAAATCGGCATTCCGTAAGAAGAAAAAAGGTAAGAAGTAATTCTTCCTGAGATTTTACAGTGGAAGGGCCGGGGGGTTGTTCAGATCCCTCGGCCTTTTTTCGTCACTGTAGCGCTGAGATGAGTTAAGAACGAGCGAAGATGAGTACCGCGGACCCGAAACCCGAAAAATTCAAGGAATGGACTAAGCCGGGACCTATCGTTTCCTCGGCGAATGATGCCGTTAGCGAAGGCGAAAGCTTGGATGCCATTTCTGGCTTTTACCGGCTCTATCAGTATGAGGATGGTCACCGCTTTTCGACGGATGACGTATTGGTAGCATGGTTTGCATCGACCTATTCTCCTCGTGCGGATCGCGTCTTGGATTTGGGAAGTGGGATCGGCTCTGTTGCTCAGATCAGCGCTTGGCGTCTCCCGGGCGCTCATTTCACGACCGTTGAAGCGCAGGAGCGAAGTATCGCTCTCGCTCGGAAGTCGATCGTGAGAAATGGCCTCTCCTCGCGTTTCGAAGCTCGCTTAGGCGACTTCAGGGCAATTGGCGTGCTGAAAGAGGGTGAAAAATTCGACCTGATCACCGGTTCGCCCCCTTATTGGCCAACGAGCGACGGAATTCTATCGGAGAATGAGCAGAAGGTCGCCTGTCGATTTGAGGTTCGTGGAGGAGTGGAGGCGTACTGCGAAACTGCCTCGAAGCACCTCGCTCCGGGGGGGCATTTTTTTCTAGTTTTCCCACGCGTCCAAGAAGAGCGGGTCATAGAAGGCGCTCGAAAGCATGGGCTACACGTATTAAGATCAAGAGAGGTCGTTTTGAAGGAGGGCGAGGAGCCGCTTCTTTGTTTGTATCAACTCGGGCGGGTGGAAGATTTTCCGCCGAAGTTTTTACAAAAAATCGGTGAGCGTGGATTTGTTGAACCCAGACTCCTCATCAGAAAAAAAGACGGCCATGTCAGCGAAGAATATTCTGTGATCAAACTTTCGATTGGATTCCCGCCATGAACTTCGAACAACTTCGAGAAACTTTCCTCCTTCGAACCTTTGGATTTCTAAAAATCCCGCTTATTTTTTACATCACTCCCAGAGTCCTTGAGCTCGGAGAAGAGCGAGTGGAAATTAAGATCCCGCTGAACTGGCGCACGAAGAATCATTTGGGCTCTATGTATTTCGGTGTGCTTTGTACCGCTGCCGATGTGGCGGGTGGGCTGATCGCGATGAAGCTCATCCAGAAAAAGGGAAATACGGTAAACCTGGTCTTTAAGGATTTTCACGCCGAGTTTTTAAAACGCCCGGACGCCGACACGCATTTCATCTGTGAGGATGGAAAGATTGTGCGAGACCTCGTGGATCGCGCCGACTCAAGCGGCGAGCGCGTGGAAGACACGGTAGCGATCCGCGCGGTCTGCCCCTCAAAATACGGTGATGAAGTATTAGCGCGATTTAAGCTCACGATCTCGCTTAAGAAAAAATCGAATAAATCCTGATAGATACGAGCTAAAATATCCTAAAATACACGTTGCTTAACGCGATGCGCTGAAATATAACGCATCGCGATGCAAATCAGACTTCAGAAAAGCTCTACTCGGGCTTTTGCATCAGTTATGGCGGCTCTCTTAGTCCTTCTGAATGCTTCAGAAGGCTTCGCAAAGCCTAATTCTAAGGGCGCCTCATCCACTACCGCAAAGGACCTCGATCTCACGGTCCTGCCCGTTGTCGCGCCTCCTGTGACCGATGTCGACAGCACTCGAAATTTTAGTATTGGGATCAGTTCCACGAATTATCTGGGCCAAGGTCAGGAGGGTCGAGCGAAGTCGTTTAGCTCCCTGGACCTCCAGGTCGATTCTGGAAGTCGCGCGAAAATCATCGACAGCCGACTGAAGGCTCAAGGTTCGATCGGGCTGAATGATTCGGATTTCCTCTTCGTTGAAATTCCTGAAGCTTACTTCGCGACCTCGCCCCAATTCACCGGAAATTTTAGCATTACTGCAGGTCGAAAGCTTGAGACCTGGAACACGATGGATTCTACCTGGGGTTTCGGAGCTTGGAACCCGCGTTTCCGCTGGGATTACTTGAGACCTCAAGAAGTAGCGATGGTCGGACTCTCGGCGTCTTACGAGACGTCAAATTTCAGAGCGGTAGTTTTTGGATCTCCTGTATTCATCCCAGATCGTGGCGCTCCGCTCGATTTCGCTGATGGTCGCGTGCGTTCGATTTCTCCTTGGGTGTTGAACCCTCCAAGTAAAGTCGAAATCGCAAACGGAAAAGTTGCTGATATTAAATATCGCGCAGAAATTCCGGAAACCTCGAGTATCGTTCTCAATCCTTCTTTTTCTTCTCTTGTTCGCATCGGTGGAAAAAAGGGTGCGTGGACGACGCTTGCGTACGCCTATAAGCCGATGAACTCGCTTCTCATTAGCTATGAGGCGGGCCATAATAATGCGACTCTGGATGTGGACGCGGTTCTCTATCCGCGTGTCGCGTACCATCACCTCGCTTCAGCGGATATTGGCTTTCAGGGCGCAAAAAACTCGATTTCTCTTTCATTCCTAGCCGATCTTCCAAGGGATAAACTTCCCGACTATACCCATCGCACGACCCAGGTCGTCGATAAGGTCTATATTTTAAGTCCAACTTATCGCTATTCGTTCTCCACTGTTGATAAGGACAAGGGAGCGTTGAGCCTGAGTTATCTGAAGCGTTTCGGTGCAGAACCCGCCGATTTAGGTGAGGATGCCGATGGAACGAGTTCCTTCGATTCGCGTTACCCCTATTCAAGCGCCTTCCTAGCGAAAGTTGCTCTTCCAAAATTTAGACACACCACTCTCGTCGCCTCGATGCTCGTCGATATCGATAAACCCGGCGTGATCAATTCCTGGTACGCGGGATATGAAGCCGCAAAACAGTGGAACGTCTTTTTGTCTGCGGACGTTCTTACGTCGTGGTCGAACGATCTTTCGAGTTTTATCTATCGTTACCGTGCAAACGACAGGTTCATGGGGGGCGTGAGCTATGTCTTTTAATGGGGGAAGTATGCGGGGAAAATTCATGCTTGGGAGTGCGCTACTTGCGGCGCTGACTGTCGCAAGCTGCGCCTTGA
>CAYOJT010000117.1:4456-9156 GCA_964404365.1 uncultured Bacteriovoracaceae bacterium | reverse complement strand
TTTTAAACGTCAAAAATCTGCCGCTTTTACTCCCGGTCCTCGCGTCGAGACCGAGTTCACCCAGGCCACTCGGACTAATCTACTCGCAAGCTTCATGGCTTCGCCGAAACTTCAGCGCCCCTCCCTCGCTGGTGCTTCCAGCGCAGCAATGGACCCTAGAACACTCCAGAAACTCGCGCTGATCTTAGTTCTCTTTCTCATCGCTTGGTTCAGCGCAGATTTGATCTCCCTCTTTATCGCGGATTATATCCCCGAACCGCCCGCTGCTCGCATGAACCGCTTCTCCGAGTCGGGGGTTCGAACGAAGTCCTTGGGCGAGTTTCAGTCGATCATTTCTCGTAACCTGTTTAACAGCCGAGGCCTTATTCCGGGTGACGAGGTTCCAGGCACGCCCTCCGATCAAAACAACACCCCCGTTAAGACTCAGCTTCCGCTGAACCTCATCGGCACTGTGATTTTGCAGGATGAGCTACGCTCGATTGCGACGATTGAAGATAAGTCCGATAGCCAGGTCTATCCGGTGCGCGTGGACGATGAAATTCCGGACAAACTCCGCGTCGTTTCTGTTGAAGCGACCAAGGTGATTTTCATTAACTCCCAGAATGGCCGCCGAGAGTACGTCGACATGCCAGAGGAAATGGCTACCACCCCGCTTTCCATTTCCCAAAAGCCCGTCAAAACCACGAAGAAATTCCCGCGCGGCGACGGTAGCGGAATCGAGCAGATTTCCCCGACACAATTCAATCTTCCGCGTGACGAGGTGAACAAGTCACTTGCGGACTGGAATAAGGTTCTGACTGAAGCGCGCGCCATTCCGAACATGGAGAACGGCGTTCAAAACGGCTACAAGCTAGTTCAGATCGTACAAGGCAGCGTCTACGACAAACTGGGATTAAAAAACGGCGACGTCCTCTGCGGCGTTAACGGCGAGCCGATTAATGATCCTGGTCGCGCAATGGAACTCATCACACTTTTAAAAACCTCGTCACGCATAGAAATGTGCGTGAAGCGTGACGGGAAACAGAACAGTTTTTCTTACGATATTCATTAGGATGAAGAATACGGTGAATCTATGGACGAATCGAATATGAAAATCTCAACAAGTGCTCCAGCCCACTTAACCATCAGTTGGATCCGGTGGTTAGCAACCCTCTGCACGCTCATCGCGCTCGGCGGATTAATCACGCTCTTCATCCAGAACTCCCACGCCGATACAACCGGCTTTCAACCGGGGGCAAAACCATTCAACAATCCTTATGCTCCACCTCCTGGTGCTGCGGCCGCACCTCCTCCTCAACCCTTTTTCGAAGATGACGAAGATGACTTCGACGATGAATACACTCCTCCGACGGGAGTTGCCGGCGGCGGTTCCGACAGCGGTGGTGGAAGAATTCGAGGCGGCGGAAAGCAGGCTGGCTCCGAATCGATTCAGGTCGAGGGATCCCAAAAAGGCGTCATTGAAGGCGGAAAAAGCGCGGGAGTGAAACCAATCATCATTGATGACGAAGGGATGGAAGGTGGAGAAGAAGTCATCACCGATTTCAACTTTCCGGATGCGGATATCCTCGATATCGCAAAAGCCCTCGGAAAACTCACGGGTAAAAGCTTCATTTACGATAAAGACGTGAAAGGTCGTATCACGATCGTTTCGAACGGACCGATCAAAGTGAAAGACGCTTGGCGTGCATTCTTAACCGCTCTCGATATGAACAACTTCGCTCTGATCCCAAGCGGAAAATTCATTCGAATCGCACGGGGCCGAGATGCTCGCGATAAACAGCTTCCAACCTTCGTAGGAAAAGTAGCACCAACTTCGGACGCGCTCATCACGCGCGTATTCTCACTGAAGTACCTCTCGGCCGAAGAGGTTGCACGTAACTTCCGATCCTTCATGCCTGCGAACTCTCGAATCATTCCGTACGAACAAACGAACACTGTGATCGTGACCGACACGGGATCCAACATCGCAAAACTTCAAAAACTCCTGACTATCCTCGACGTTGAAGGATTCGATGCAGGTATCGAAGTTGTTCAAGTGAAATATGCGGCAGCGACTGCACTTTCTGACCTCATCGATAAACTTCTCCCCGGTTCAAACGTCGGAGGGGTAGGTGGAAGATCGAGCTTTCCAGGCGGAGGAAGATCCCAATTCTCCGCTCGTAAAACGAAAGAGGGCGGGATCATCAATACGATCATCGCTGACGAACGTACGAATAACTTGATCATCCACGCAAACGCGAAGGGCGCTCAACAGGTTCGTGAGCTGGTTGCTAAACTTGATAAACGAGTCATCGCGAGCGTCGGTGGCGGAAAAGTTCACGTCATTTACTTGCAGTTCGCGGACGCGGAGCAGATCTCAACCACTCTCAATAACCTCACCTCTCAGTCGAGCAGTGCTGGCACCTCTCGTCCATCGATCCCATTCGGCGGATCAGGCAGCACAGGAACAAATCCTGTTCAGCAGACGCTATTCGAAGGTTCAATCAAGGTCGCGCCTGACAAGTCCACAAACTCCCTGGTCGTGACCGCAACACCAGCGGATTTCGTAACGGTTCAGCGCGTCGTCAATCGCCTCGATATTCCTCGCGATCAAGTCTACGCCGAATGCATCATCATGGAACTTACGTTGGGCGATGAATTCAACTTCTCAGCGAACTTGATCAGCCCAGTGAACGGCATCGGAGCCATGACAAACGCAAGCGACCTGGGCTCATTCATCGCAAGCCCGCTCGCTCTTTCGGGCGCGATTCTAGGATTCCGCACCCGAAATGGTCAGAATTTCACGGGCCCAGACGGAAAGACCTATTCGGTGGGTAATATTCAGGGGCTCGTCCGCCTCCTTCAAACCCATAACAACGCAAACATCGTCGCAACTCCGCAGATCTTGACCCTCGACAACACGGAAGCAACGTTTGAATCCGGAGAGCAGATTCCAGTCGCATCTTCCACTGCAGTGAACGGCGCAGTGGGCGCGAGTTTGACGGATAAAAACGTAGCACTGAACCTGAAGATCAAGCCTGCGATCAATAAAGTTTCCAATTTCGTGAAACTCGAAATCGACGCTAAAATTCAGGATTTCTCCTCTCGCCCAGTTGCCGCTGCAGTTCAACAGCAGGGTGGACAGGCAACTACGAACCGCGCAGCTCACACCACTGTTGTCGTAGCGGACGGTGATACGGTTGTGATCGGAGGACTTGTTCGTGACAAGACTCAAGAATCTGTAAGGAAAGTTCCTGTTTTAGGAGATATTCCAGTTCTCGGTTGGCTCTTTAAGTCTAAAGAGTCGGCCTCCGCAAAGACGAATATGATGATCTTCATTACTCCGAAGATCATCCGCCAGTATGACTCGATCCGCGCGATCTTGGACAAAAAACTCAAAGAGCGTGACGAATTCGTTGAAGAAACCGTGGGCGGAAAAGACTTGGGCGGTAAGTATCGCGACAATATCATCCGCAGTCTCCCGGATCTCGAAAAGCTGAAGAACTCGAAGCCGGTTTCGAATTTCACGATCGACTCGGCTCGTGAGGATGATTTAAATGTTCCTCACAGCGAATCTTCGCAGAACGAGGGAAATAAGAACGTCGCTCCTGGAAATCTGGCGCCGCAGCCTTACGATCAGTCTGCGCTCCCCCCTCCAGGCGGCTTCCAAAATCCGTACACTCCGCCCGGCGGAAGCGACTTTCCTCCTCCGCCGGTATTTGAAGGAGGAAACGGCTAAGTTTTAGAGCCGGAAACTAAAAAATGGCGATACCAGTCCCACAAAAGCTCGGTCAGATTCTTCTGAAGCACACTTCGCTCACCGAAGTGCAGCTGGATGAAGCATTGAAGATTCAGGCGAAAGAAGGCGGCCTTCTCGGAGACATCCTCATTCGCCGAAACATGATTCTCCCTCACGAGATCATGCGAGCTCTTTGTATTCAGCTCCATATTCCATTTATTGAAGATCTGAAGCCGAACGATATCGACCCGAAACTCGTTTCGAGTATTCCGATTAACTACGCAAAAGCAAAAGAAGCCCTCCCTGTAGCGAAGGAATCCGGTCCATCCGGGGAAGTCCTCGTCGTTTGCATGGCCGATCCTTTTAACGAATCTGTTGTCGACGATTTACAAGTACTGACTGGAATGCCGGTTAAAGTCTGCGTTTCGACTTCGATGAGGATTCAAGACGCTATCAACCGCGTCTATGAGCGAAATACCGACAACATGGTCGGTGAAATCGAAGGTGAATTCGAAGAGCAGATGGACCTTGAGGGTCCGATCGATATCTTAGAGGCGACTGAAGACGACGCTCCCGTGATCAAGTTCGTCAATTCGCTCCTCTTTCGCGCTGTGAAAGAAAACGCTTCCGATATTCACATTGAACCTTTCGAAAAGGAATTCGTCGTGCGCTTCCGCGTGGACGGCGTCCTCTACGACGTCATTCGCCAGCCGAAACGCGCCCACGCTGCGATTTCTTCACGTATCAAGGTCATGGGACTTCTCGATATCGCCGAAAAACGCCTCCCCCAAGACGGTCGCATTAAAATTAAGATCGCAGGAAAAGACATCGATATTCGTATGAATTGTGTGCCCACAGCTTTTGGTGAACGCATCGTCATGCGTCTGCAAGACCGATCGAACGTGGTCTTAGAGTTGGAGCAATTGGGATTTTCTGATGATTCCTTACGTAAGATCGATGATCTTATCGGCCGCAGCTACGG
>CAYOJT010000117.1:0-4446 GCA_964404365.1 uncultured Bacteriovoracaceae bacterium | reverse complement strand
TGCGTATTCTCCAGCAGACCGGAAATATCATGGGACTCGCCCAGCTCGGATTTGGGGAGAAATCGAGGAAGATCATCGAAGAGCTCATCCAGCGTAAATACGGAATGATCCTCGTCACGGGGCCTACGGGTTCCGGTAAATCGTCTACGCTGGCTGCTGCTCTTTCGATTTTGAATTCGCCCGAAAGAAATATCATGACCGTTGAAGATCCGGTCGAGTATCAGATTCACGGGATCAACCAGGTTCAGATCAATTCGAAGATCGAGCTTACATTCGCTCGAGTTCTTCGCGCCTTCCTTCGTCAAAACCCGGACGTCATCATGGTGGGGGAGATTCGGGATAAGGAAACTGCTGAGATCGCGATCAACGCTTCTCTGACCGGTCACTTGGTTCTATCCACCCTCCACACGAACGATGCAGCCGGGGTTTCCACTCGTTTGACGGATATGGGTGTTGAGCCATTCTTGGTTGCGTCTTCTCTTTTGGGAGTTGTAGCTCAGCGACTCATTCGAAGGGTCTGCACGAAGTGTCGCGAACCTCACGTTCCTACGGAGTTTGAGATGCTCGAGCTCGGTCTTCAAAAAATTCCAGACTGGGCAACCATCTATAAAGCCGTAGGCTGTCCAGGCTGCTCTCACTCCGGCTATGCAGGACGAACGGTTTCACACGAACTGATGCTCATCGACGATCAAATCCGCTCACTTGTTGTTCGAAAAGCTGACGGCGGGATGATCAAAAAAGCTGCAGTCGCTGCAGGTATGAAAACGCTTCGCGAAGATGCCGTTCAAAAAGTCTTAACGGGAATGACCACAATTGAAGAACTCATGCGCGCGACGCATGCTGAGGTGTAACGCGCATGCCGGTTTTTGACTACAAAGCCTATGCAGCTGGTGGAAAGTCCTCCCGAGGAATCGTTGAGGCTGAAAACCAAAAAGCCGCGCGCCTAAAACTCAAAAAACAGGGACTCGCGGTCTACGAAATCACCGAAAAAGGCGCGGGCCGCGGCACCACGGCTGCTCAAAAAGCAGCGTACGCAAGCAGCACGGGTGGATTCTTCTCCGCTAAAGCGAGCGTAAAAGACATCGCAATGATGACGAGGCAGCTCGCCTCTCTCATTAAGGCGAATATCGCACTCGTCGAAGCCCTCTCTGCAATGGTAGAACAAACAGAACAACCTCAACTGAAGGTCGTTCTGGCCCAAGTTCGCCAGGACGTGAACGAAGGTCTTTCACTCACAAAAGCGATGGGAAAACACCCACGAGTTTTCGATAACGTTTTCGTCAACATGGTGGAAGCCGGGGAAGCTTCGGGTACTTTGGGATTAGTTCTCGTGAAACTCGCTGATCTGAAAGAGGCGCAGATGCGCCTCCGCTCAAAAGTGATCAGCGGCATGACCTACCCAGTCCTCATGATGGGCGTCGCTGCGATCCTCATGACCGGGATGTTCGCGTTCGTTCTCCCGCAGATGAAACAAGTCTTCGAAGGCATGAATAAACCCATGCCGCCCATCACGCAGTTCCTCATGCAGACCTCTGATGTCGTCGTGAATTACTGGTACATGATCCTAGGAACCGTTGTGATTTCGATCGTGCTCTTTCTTCGCTACATTAAGACGACCGCTGGAAAACGCGCATGGGATTCCTTTCAGCTTCGTGCACCCATTTTCGGCTCGATGTTTCGTCTGATCGGTGTCACGCGCTTCTCCTCTACTATGGCGACACTTCTTGCTTCGGGGGTTCCTATCCTCACCGCCATGAATATCGCTAAAAACCTGGTTGGAAATACGCTGATCGCTGAAGCGATTTCAAATGCGCGCGAAAACATCACTGAAGGTCAATCGATCGCAGGCCCGCTTGCGAAAAGCGGTCAGTTTCCTCCCCTTGTCATTCACATGATTTCGATCGGTGAAAAGACTGGGGAACTTCCCGACATGTTGAAAAACGTCGCGGAGACCTATGAAGAACAAGTTTCAACGAAGATCGAGGGTATGACCTCGCTTCTAGAACCCATCATGATCATCAGTATGGGCGGAGTCGTCGGATTCATCGTCATGGCGGTATTCGTCCCCCTACTCGACATGAGTAATATTCAGTAAGGAAAGGTAGTCCACGTACATGCACGTCCAAACACAGGAGAAAAAAATGGATCAGTCCCAAGTCGAATCTAAGCTTGTAAAACCCCTTCGATCTGAAGCGGGCTTTACCCTCACCGAACTTTTGATCGTGGTCGCGATCATCGGGATGATCGGCACGTTCGTCGCTCAGAACGTCATCTCGAAATTTGGTAAAGCAAAAGTCGATTCAACAAAGATTCAGATGAGAAACTTAGGCACCGTATTGGATGACTTCAAACGTGAGTGCGGATTCTATCCGACCACGGATCAGAAGCTCGACGCCCTTATCACGAAACCGACCACGGGCCGCGACTGTAAAAACTATGACCCAGAGGGATACATCAAAGGAAAGAAGATCCCAAAAGACGGCTGGGATAACGAGTTTGTTTATGAATCCGACGGAAACAAATACACCCTGAAGTCACTTGGACAAGATGAAGCTGAAGGCGGAACGGGTAACGCTGCCGACATCAGCTCGGACGAACTCTAAGGATAAAAATGCAATCATGCGATCAGAAGCTTAATGCCAAACCAGAGCTCCGGAGTAATAACTCCGCGGGTTTTAGCTTGGTTGAGCTTCTGATCGTGGTTGCGCTCATTGGGCTGGTTGGAATTCTAGTTGTACCCGGGATTGGTAACGTCTTTAAAGTTTCGATGAATTCTGCCACGCGCGAAATCGCAGGAAAAATCAAAGAAACTTACAACAGCACGATGATGTCAAAGCGCGTACATCGCATCGTTTTCGACCTCAAAGAGCAGGAATTCTGGGTCGAACGCGGGCCAACTGACCTGCTGATGGAAACCGAAGAATCGCGCGAAAAAGCAAAGCGCGCTGAAAAATTCGGCTCTGTGAAAGCGGAAGAAGAGTTTAAGAAAAGGGAGTCTCAGTTTTCGCTCGCAAAACTCATTACCCGTAAAAAAGTAAGTCTACCCCGCGGTGTAGAAATCGAAGACATAGCGACTGAACAAAATCCTGAGCCCATCACTGAAGGTCGCGCGCTCATTCACCTCTTCCCGAACGGTTTAATCGAACAAACAATCATTCACCTGAAGGATAACTCGAATCATAAAGCGACTCTCGTGATCCAGCCCCTCGTTGGTAAAACGAAAGTTTACGAGCGCTACGTTTCCAAGGAAGAAGCCTTAGGCGAAGAAGGCTTAAAGGGCTCTCAAGGAACTCGACAGACAGGGGGACGAAAATGATTCAACGTTTCCTCCGCCCCGTCAATCAAGCGTCCGGCTTCACGCTCCTTGAAGTCTTGATCGCCATGACGATCATGATTCTTGCGTTCACCTCCATCATGTCGATCCAGTCGTCGAATATGCGGAGCTCCGCAAAAGCCAAGCGGATGAATATCATCGGCATGCTCGCAAGAAACGCCCTCCTTCAGACAGAGCTCGAAATCAAAGGTAAGAAGTTCGACGCGATTCCGGAGGAAAAGGACGGCCAGTTTGACGCCCCTTACGACGATTACCGCTGGCAAAGAAAAATTAAAAAAGTGGAGTTTCCGGAACTGACTTTTAACGCGGGGAAAAGTGAGGGCGAATCGGGCGGTGGGGCTAGCGAGAAAGAAAGCGACAACACCACAAATCAGCTCGCTCAAATGGTGAGCAAATTCCTTTCGAAAGCCCTGCGAGAAGTTTCGATTACTGTTCTTTGGAATAGTGGAAAATTTGAACAAAAATACTCCGTTTCCCTCTATTGGGTGGACCTTGAGACAGAACTTAGCCTCACACCCTAACGAAAAGGGTTTCACTTTGATTGAAGTCTTGATCGCCTTCGCGATCTTGGCCGTTATTGCGGTTTCCATTTACCGAGCCACGACTCAAACATTTAAAATGCGGGACATCGTTCAAGTAGAAGGCGACTTCTACAATAATATCCGCCTCGCGATGTCGATTTTTGAACGCGATTATATGCATGTATTTTCGCCTCTCCCGATGAACCCATCCCTGAAAAAGAATCCCTACCTAAGCGGATCCGATTCAGATTCTGGATCTACCCGCGGAGGGGTTTTCGGATCCCTGGGCTCCCGCGGCGGTAAAAATCAGAGCGCGGACGATACGCAGAAACTTGCTACGCTCCAGAACTCAGAACTCGGTCAGACAACCGAATACTGGCTCGGAGCCTTCGATCTCACCGCGATGCGCGGAACGCGCATGAATGGGACAGACTCCAAAATTTCTTTCATCTCCGCTTCCCACCAACGCATGTACAAGAACTCTCCCGAATCGGAATTTGTGAAAGTACGATATGAGCTTCGTAAGGATCCAGACGAGAATGCAATCGAAGGAACCCAAGTTCTCACGAAAATCGAAGACACCAACGTCTT
>CAYOJT010000116.1:0-9230 GCA_964404365.1 uncultured Bacteriovoracaceae bacterium | reverse complement strand
CCAGTAAGGACGATCGTTTTTCCGACGAGCTTCCCAAGTCCTCCGCCTTTTCGGGGAGGGGTCGGCTCGACGAATTTTAAAAGGCCTCGAACTTCATCTTTCCCTTCCCGGCTGGAAAAGTAGTCACTCAGAGATTTCGCAACCTCGGGACCGATTTCATGGATCGATTCAAATTCGTCCACACTTGCCTTCATCATCGCCTCGATGGAACCAAAATGATTCGCAAGGGTCTTTGAGGTTCGCTCCCCACAGTGGCGAATTCCAAGACCAAACACCACTCGGTGGAGTTCCGCATTCTTCGTCGCTTGAATCGCATCAAAAAGATTCTTCGAGGATTTCTCCTTGAAGCCCTCAAGAGCCATGAAATCGCTTTCCTTCAATTTATAGAGATCCGCAAAAGTCTTCACCAGCCCAGCGTCCACAAGCATATCGATTATGCGATGACCGAGACCATCGACATTCATCGCGTCTTTCATTACGAAATGCTCCACGCGACGCTTGAAGAGATCGACACCGCCAGCTTTCACTCGGTACGCGGCTTCCCCATCTTTTCTTTCGACTTCTAAACCATTCTTCTTGCACCAGGCTTCGATGCTAAAAGGTTTTTCTTTCCCGGTACGTTTTTCTTTAATCACCGATACAACTTCGGGAATCACATCCCCAGCGCGCTGAATGAAAACCGTATCGCCAATTCGAATATCCTTACGATCAATCTCATCTTGGTTATGAAGAGTAGCGCGCTGAACGATCACTCCACCAACGCGCACAGGCTTTAAAACGGCTACCGGCGTTAGCGCTCCCGTACGCCCCACCTGCACGAGAATGTCCTCAACCACCGTCGTTTCCTGGCGCGCAGGGTACTTGAAGGCGATCATTCCGCGCGGTGATCGCGAAATATAACCTGCGTGGTCGATATCTTTAAGCTTGTTCAGTTTAATGACCACCCCATCAATCTCATAAGGGAGTGAGTCTCGCTTTTTTTCGATCTCACGGTAAAACTTCAAAACTTCCTCAACACCTCTACACACTCGGCGATGCTCGCCGATCTTGAAGCCCCATTTTTTAAAAGTCGTCTGCATCTCATCGATGGTCGAAAACTCAGAAGTTCCTTCCAAAGCTCCAGCACCGTACCAGAAACCGGTGAGTGGTCGCGAAGCCGCGATCTTTGGATCAAGCTGACGAATCGTTCCCGCTGCCGCATTTCGGGGGTTAGCGAAGATCTTTTCGTCGTTCTTCTCCTGCTCGCGGTTTAACTTTTCGAAATCTTTAATGGGAATAATGATTTCACCGCGAATCTCGATGAGTGCAGGCGGTTTCTTCGTATTGAGTGTGAGGGGAATAGAACGGATCGTTCGAATGTTATGGGTGACGTCTTCTCCAGTTTCGCCATCCCCGCGAGTGGACGCAAACAGGAGCTGACCATTCTCATACGTGAGCGACATCGAAAGTCCATCAAACTTAAGCTCGGCATGATATTCGAGCTCTTTTGACTCAGGAACTTCGAGTAATTTTTTTACTCGAGAATCAAAATCGCGAAGGTCAGCTTCCTGAAATGCGTTCGCGAGCGAAAGCATCGGAACTTTGTGTTTAATTTTTTTAAAATCATCGACCGGCTCAGCGCCAACCCGAGAGGTCGGGCTATTGGGGGAACGAAGCTCTGGGTGATCCTCTTCAATCTTCCGTAACTCGTGAAAAAGTTTGTCGTACTGTGCGTCGGAAATTTCGGGATCATCCAGAACATAGTAGCGGTGATTGTGGTGTTCCAGGGAGCGCGTGAGCTCTTCCACACGTGTTTTCAGCGCCTTCAATTGTGTTTGAGAACCCGTTTTTGTCATTTTGGTTTGATCATCGTCAAAGAACCGTCGAAAAACGATCCATTTTGTTTAATGTGACGACTTTTATGCCCGATGACGCGCTTCGCTTTCAAGGTGATTTGGGCGACTCCCGATAAGCCTAAGTATGAGATTGGTTTCGGTTTTTCTTATCATCTACGCGTTCTCACAGAACGCAGCCGCGACTGATCCCACTTGCGAAAAATGTCTGAACGATCGCACGCACCAAACCTCCAATGCCGATGTGATGAACTGGATGTCGGATGTGATTACGCCGCTTGAGGAAGAATACTTCGACCCCGATGCTTTTGAGCAAGACGAAACGGGTACGCAGATCGCACTGACTTCTACCGAAGTAAAGCCACCTCGGAAGCGACGAATCTGGGCTTATCGCGTCCGCGCTAACTCGCTTGGAAAAATTAAGACTGACCCAATTGAGCCGGGGAGTTTCGCGGATGTAACGGGCTTCAATACTGTCGTGTTCTCCGATGGTACGATGTATTTAGAAAATATTGCGGCAAGACGCTTCAATCTCAATAACGGAACGCAGAACCCTGAGGCTTCGCTCATCGAATTCTCTCAGTTTACGGGGAAGACTTTTGATGAGTCTGTAAATTTAATGCGCGGAATGCTGCCACAGCCCTACACAGACGACCAAGTCCGTCTCGCCGCTGCGTACTTGAACTTCTCAAGTTCGACGAATCCAGCGCAGATGCAAGAAACATTAAAGAAATTAGGAAACTCTCTGAATACGAGCGAAAAAATTCGCTTGGTCCAAATGATCGGATCTGAATCTGCCCGACGCTACGACTACGATCGCGCGAAACTAGGACTGAAGGGTGGCGCAATCGACCCGTATGAGGTTCTTATGAATTTAAAGAACCCGGCGAAAAAGAAACTCGGCATTTGTCGCGACATCGCTCCCGCTCAAACCCGCGCCCTCTACGATCATCTGGGTTTTAAAAATGTCTATTCGATCGCTTACAACGCGGGGTCGAATCACGTCGCGATCGTGATGCAAGATCCCGATGACCCGAAAAAAGCGCTGCTCATGAGTTACGACGACGTCGAGAAACGAGACCTCAATCTCGGGACCGGCGCGCTCTCATTTAGTGAGGATTACTCCCAAAATTACCTGATCCAAGATGCGCACGGAAAGACGGTTGCGAACCTGCCTTCCGAGCTGAGTAAAATCATCAAAGACGGGGGCGGAGCTAACGTTCGACGGATTGATCCAATGAACTTTCGCTCGACGGGGTCTGTTGCGAGTCTTTCGCTCGAAGGTGAGAAAGCAAAGTACTCTGTCTTCACCGGTCAAACTTCACAAGACCTTGTCGTCGGTGTGGCGCAGACCTACCGAACCGGAAATGAAGAAGGAAAGTTCTATCTCACCACCACCTCTGCTATCACGCGACAAACACGCAACCTTCCGCTCTACACGAATAAGTCTGTCACAGGCGAAGCTTATGCATTTAGTACCATGGTTTCGACTGACGTGAACACGGGTTACAAAACACTTTCAAACAACTCGACCGGAAAAGTTGAAATCCGTGGAGTGACAAGAACGACTTTGAACGCTGACATCACCTCGGCTGGAGTTGTTGGCGATAAAAAAGAGCTCGGCACCACACCAACTCTCAACTCCGAAGCGGGCGTAGAAATCAAGAAGACCGGAGCTACCCAAGACAATGCGTCTTGGAAAATTCGTGCGGCGTCGCAGTTTGGTCTCGGCACGGGAAATATCAGCGGTCAAAAACTCGATCGCGTCTATCACAACGTTTCTTACGTCTCCGCAAGCGGCGAAAACATTAATCTCCCAAAAGGATTAAAAGGCAGCTTCGACGCCGCAGTAGCGGTTCGTGAATTCGGTCCAGAAATTTTTACGCAGGCGAAGGTGACCAATCCTGATAAAAAATGGTCGATGAGTGCCGGATATCAGGGAAGTTTAGGAGATTTCAGTTTCATGCCCGATGAAGCGTTTGCGGAATTTGAAAAAGAATTAAGAAACGGTATGAAAGTGAACGCGAGCTACATTCAGCCGATAGGATTCGCTCCCCAGGTTCAACTCGGCTTGAAGGGCACAATCCCATCCTCAAAAAGGAACCGTAAGCCGGCCGTGATCAGCTGGTAAATGGGCTTTTCGCCCGTGCGCTGCCGGAGGCACTACGCTACGCTCGGATTAATAATCTCTGATTAAAAGTGAATTTGTAGCTGCGGGCCGATTGCGAACACTTTATTCGTCATCGACGATCCGCTTAAGAAATCTAAGCTATAGGATTTAAAATCGACGCAAACTTTTAACTTCATCTTCGGCGCCATCCAATAATACCCGGCCATCTGGAGGTCGACCATCGTCGCGCCGTTCGTCGTCCCGAGATAATTTCCAGCTTCAGTGCCGGCCCCGAAAAGTCCAACATCGACTGACATCATCGCACCGTAATCTTCACGAATCGGAAGATCCCCCCCGACTCCTAGGAAGAGTCCGCCGTAATCGACGTTACTCGTTTGGGTCGCAGAGACATTGGGAAGACCGAAGCTCGTAGCATTGTACCCGGCGCGGAACCAGCCCTTCGGCCCGAAGAAGTTCGGCGTGAGGTGTAGGAAGTAGCCGATGCTCAACCGAAACTGCGTCATCGTCGCTGAGACGGATGAACTCACGGCTCCGGTTGAAATGTTTTTCGCTTCATAACTCGAATTCAAGTACGCGAAATCCAGTTCACCAAACCATTTGCTCGTAAACCAAACCTGTCCTTCGGCTTTCGCGCCAATCGCGAAACCAGCGCCCGTGAAGCCCGAAGAACCCGTTGAATTACTTGTTTCGCGAGAATAATTTCCAAACATCAGTCCGGGCGCAATCCATCCAGTCCGAGGCGGCTCGCGCGACTCCCGAGTTCTTTCTTCGGTGTCGATGAGCTTATCTTCGACGATATTCGGGCGCTCCGGCGGCGGAATGATTTGAGTCACTTTTTGGAATCGGCCGATCTGCCGAGAGAATTCTTCGCTATCGATTTTTGCGAAAGCCATGCCTTCGTCGACTTCATCAACGACGGCTCGCCCAGTCGGCGTCATTCGCCAATCCACTAGGGTTTTGAGGAGTGGATGAAACTTCACTTCATCGATCGTCGACAAGATTACGGTATCGCCCTTTTGGATGCCGTTCTTCATGCCGATATTGATGGTGATCGAAGTCTGATCTCGACCGGTTACCATTCCCTTGAACGGGATCTTCGTCATCAAACGTTCCATCGCTTGATAAAGTCCCTGATGGAAAGATTCGGAACCCTGAGTACGACGTTCTTCACCAGTGAAGGGTTCTTCGATCGAAACCGTTTCGCTCGCGATGACTTGAAGTTTTTGAGCGTGGATCCAGTCGATGACGAATCGGTAGCTCGGTCCTTCTTTATAAACTTTGGTTCGTATGAAGGAGTCGAGTTTTAGGGTTTTCGCAATTTGTCCTAAAACTTCTGGATCTTCGATCAACTTATTATAGGGCAGAGACGAGCTACCTAGGATCTGGTTTGCTTTTGAGAGATCCTGAACCACGAAACGAGGCTGTTCATTCAGATACCGTTTGTACGCATCGACGACGATTTCTCCGAATAATCCATCGACGTTATCCCATGCGCGGAGAATACCGATGTTCGTGAGGCTGTACTGGCGATCGAGTTCAGGAGTGGCGTGCGCTGAATGAAGAGGTGCGACCACTGCGAGAAGCAGCGAAGCGATTAAGCTTAGGTGTGAGAAATTAAAACGTCGTGTCGGCAAGCGGCTTCTTAAGAAGGTGTTCTTCATAGAATGCGACGAGAGTTTTAAGCTCCGCGTTCTCTTCCTGGAGTTTTTTGATCAGATTCGCACTGGATTCATCAACCTGAGGTTGGGCGGACGCGTTCTCGTCCCAAATCAAATACCGACCATGCTCAAGCTGATGTTTAATCTTCCCGGATTTAATGTACCGACGGAGCGTCGAAAGACTGACGCCGTTACGGTTCGCATAATCCATCAGAGAAATCCAAGCGCCTGTAAAGGACGCAGAAGTTGCCGACATGCATCTATTATGTATTTCTCCCCCCCAAAACTTCAAGTACTCTAAAGAGATGGACGCAACAAAGCGGACCAAAGATAAGATTCGCATCAGTTCGAAGAAGAAAATCGGCTTCGTTTGCAGCGGAGGCGCGACCAAGGCGGGCGCATTTCATTTGGGCGTCGCGTTAGCTTTGCAAGAAAGAGGCTTCCGGTTCCAGGGAGGGCTCCATCAGCCGGGCACAACTCCTCGTCCTTCTGAGCCGATGGAGATTTCGACTTACGTGGGATCGTCCGCGGGTTCCGTGATCGCCTCTTACCTCGCTTCGGGCTACTCGCTGGAGAACATCTTCAATTCATTTTTGGGCCGAAAGCCGACCGACCCTCGAGACGCGATCCCGAAAGTTCTCCCAAAGCTCACCTATCCGACGATGCTGAAACTCCGGGCGGGTTTAGCCAAAGAACAGCTCTCTCAGCTTGCGCTCCTAAAAACGATCACGAGTGCGATCATCAATGGCGACTTCGAAGCGCTCTTCCAACTCAAGTGGATTAAAGCAACAGGCCTCTTCTCCACTTCGGGCGTCGAGGAGTTTCTCCGAGAAGAAGTTTTACCTTCCAACCGTTTTCAGGATTACCTCGCGGACCTCTTCGTCGTCGCGACTCAGTTGAATCACTCGCGAAAAGTCGTGTTTGGGAAATATTCGTATGCGCCTCCTCCACACGATTTGACCTGCCAATACGACAACAGTGTTAGAATTTCCGATGCTTGTGCCGCTTCAACTTCACTTCCCTTCATTTACACGCCTTATGCGATTAAGAACGAAAAAGGGGAAGAGACTCACTTCATTGATGGCGAGCTAAGAGACACTCTTTCAACTCACGTAGCGATGGATGCGGGTTGTGATTTAATTATCGCGTCTTACACTCACCAGCCCCTTCACATGAATCCGAAAACGGGTTCGCTGACGACCCACGGTCTACCCGCGATCCTGATTCAATCCGCTTACCTCGTCATCGAACAAAAGGTGAACAACTACATTCACGGTAAAGAAACTCAGCGATCCGCGATCTTGGCGGTTGAAAAATACTGTAAACAGGTGGGGATTGAAGAAGAGCACCGGAAGCGTCTCCTCGCGATTCTGGAATCAGAACTCCACCACCGTCGCGATATCGATTCCATTTACATTCATCCTAGCCCGAATGACGTGAACATGTTTTTCGGAGAGCACTTCTCTCTTTCACCCAAGAAGCTAGCGGAATTAGTGAAATCCGGTTTCCGTGCAGCGGTCGAAACTTTGAATCGATACGAGTTCGCCGATCGCCCTGCGAAACCACCCGTTTTAAAGGCAGGTAGCGAGTGAAGGTACTTCGGGCGCTCACTCTTGCGCTTCTGCTCACACCCGCTGCCGCGTCAGCGAATTTCTGGGAAATTTGTGGGGACATCCTGCGAGTAAGTTCCGCTTACGCTCGCGTTCCAACCGGTCTCATTGAGAAGTTCTGGCATCAGGCAACCGTACCAAGCGGAATCAAGACATTTGATGTCGAACTCTTCAGAAATGCGACCGCTGATTATTTACGAAAACTAAAAGCAAAAGAGGAACTCGTATTTTACGGCGTCACCGAACTCGACGCTGCCTTTCTCAACGCACTCATCGAAACCCCTTTTGACGTCGAGAACATTCTCACGCGAGGAAGCTCAGAAAAGAAGAAAGCCTATTACCGAGTCATTCGAAAGATCTCCGACGGTCAACAGCGCTCGGCGGGAGAGCTCAGGCGCATGATGGCCTCACTCTACGAGATCGCCTACTCGGACGCGATCATTACAAAAAAGTGGGCGGATGACGGTATCGAAAGCGCCGCAAAATTTCATTTCATTAAAATCTGGGAAGAGAGAATGGCAACTCGAAACGCCATCCGAACGTTTAAGGAGCTTGGGTTTATCACAAACGGCACGAAATACAGCCGATTCCTGGACTTTATCGGCGACCCCTATGTGTCGACCGCCATTGATGTTGGATTCAATTACGGACTTCTCACCCACTCTCCTGTCGTCTATGCGAAAGTGCCGGGCCAAAAGTTTGCGTCCTGGATTAAACTCCCGATGAACGCGAAGAGAAAAATCCTCCTAGGAGACTTTGAGGGTGCGTGGACAGAACTCTCACCGCGACTCAGATCCAAAATCAAAGCCGACGTATTCTATCAGTCTGTTCGGTTTGGAGTAGGCTCGGTGATGCCCTACTTAACCGCGGTCAGTATTGGTTATCTCGTTTACGATCGATGGATGGACTGGAAAGCCGAAAATCCGGATCGAAAAGACGATATTCCACCCTTCGACGCTTGGCCGAAGCCGAAAAAATCTCAGCTCAGGGCCGTGCTCAAATCTGCGCCTAACATTGAAGCAGGCGACCTTGAGCAGGCCTTTAGAACGTTTGGAATATAATTTTCTGACTTTACGTTTTGTGAGGACGCACGATCCGATAAACGCGAGTCATGCGTTCGTTGAAATCGGGAACACCTTCTCGTCCCCTTAAGATTAAATCCTTCATCGGTAGCTTTTGGCGACGCTTGAATCTTTGCCATTCGGTGAGGGTGAGCTCGATTCCACGCTGCTTCATGAGTGTTTCGAGAGTTTGCGAATACTTTTCAACCTGCTCGTCGCTCAGAATTAAAACCCCGAGTTGACTCAGATGCTCGATCGCTTCGTCAAGGCCATCGAGGCGCTTCATCTCTACGCCTAAACCTGCTCCCAGAATTCCAACCTCGTGCCATACATCACGATCCTCGTCGAGCATCGCCAGGCGATTGGAAATGATTTCACCCGATGCCGCAGCTCTGAGACCATCCAAGTCGTGTTGAGAAATTTCGGCGACTCCGATCCGCACGAAAAGGACGACGGCGAATCCAGCGGCGAGAAATGCGCGCATCCAGCCTTTCCAAGCGGTGAGAACACAAGCCACTCCAGAAAGGGCAACCCCGAGTACGAGCCAAAGCGGCGCGAGATCAAGACGCCAAAGGGTCAGAGCTAAAACAGGCAGAGCGATCATCATCAAAACGCCCGTGGCGCGCGAAACCCAGAGGAATGTCCGTGTACGATTCGATCGAAAACAGCCCCAGTCCACGAGGACCGCAACTGCAGGCATCAAGATATAGAGATAAGGCGAAATGCGGTAAGGGTAGAGGGTGAAAAAGAGCGCAGGTGGAATAGACCAAGCCACGACCCATCTAAAAACACCGTTTGTGCGCCGGCCGATCCAGACGGAGCGGACAGCTGCGAAAAGGAGGAGCGTTGTAGGAAAAGCCATGTACAAAAATGCAGTCCAGAGCCCAATAACCGTTCCTCCGTTACCTCCACTCTTTCCGACCTGTTCCTGTACCCAG
>CAYOJT010000115.1:0-9261 GCA_964404365.1 uncultured Bacteriovoracaceae bacterium | reverse complement strand
ATCGAGCTTCGACATTGTTTTGGTTAACCGTAGGACAGTCTAAGTCGATTAGAGACGAAGTCCAAGCGCGTAAACCCAAACTCCGGGCTTAAATTCAATTTTCCCGATCTCTTGAAAGCCGGTTTTCAGATAAAAACCGACAGGTTTTTCGCCACAATGGACATGGATGCCCGAAATCCCGAGCGCGCGCAGGTCAGACGAAAATGCTTCGATGAGTCGACGCCCTGCACCCAAGCCCCGCGCTTCGGTTTTCAGATTGATATGAAGATGTGCAGGAAATTCAGATAGAAGTCGCGACTGAATCTCAGGCGGGTACGATTCCTCGGGGCTTTTTTGTTTCCCTAAGAAACGCGCCTCGAATCGTTCGACATCCGCGTTTCGGATAAAATTTCTGAATATCCGCGTTTGAAGGAAAAGCGGGAGCGAGAAAAAGAATTTTTTTCGAAATTGATGAGACTTCGTGTTCGGACAACCGGTCATATAACCCACGCGCTTACCCCCGCTCCAAGCGATGTAGGTCCAAGCGCTCTCGAGCTTCTCGTAGGGACCGACCCAAAACTCAGCGAAGAAATCCTCGCGCGCGCGCTCGATGGGGTCGCCCGCATTTCCAGTTTCGCAGCAAACCCGACGCACGAACGACCAATCGTCGTCGGTCAGGGCTTTTCGAATCTGAAGGGAATCTTGGGATCTCACTTCGGTGGATCGTTCAAACAGGAATGTGCAGCTGGTGGTGCGATCACACGGATGGTGAGCGGCTGCATGTGCTTAATTCCAGCGCTGTTTAGGCTTTTTGCCCATTCTTTTTTTCCTACAAAAATATCGACCCGCGCTTTTAAAATCGCGCTCCCCGTATCCTCCGCGAACCAAACGCCACTATGGAGAGAGCCATCGGGAAGCTTCATGCCGACAGTCTCATCGATATAAACGGTTGAACCTTGAGGAACAAAAGTGGGATCAATCGCGATGGTTTGAAGAGGTTTCAAAGAACAATCTCCGCCGGCGCGTCCCCAAAAATGTCGCGTAACGTGGTACCGGGACTCCCCGCCTACTCGACCCGCAAAATTCACGACCCGACCATCGGAAAGTTCTCCCGATCCTTCAAGCTTTAGCGAATTCATGAAAGGCGTCGAAACGTTCGCGATTAACTTCCCCTTCAAATCGAGGACTTCCTGATCCTTGGGAAGGGTCGGAGAGTAATCGCTCTCGAATGCCATGTAGTAAAAGGTGTTTTGAAATCCCTCTTCGAACGCAGGGGGTGGGAGTGGATTCGGAATCGACATCCCGCGCTCGATTCCCGGAAATGCGCGTGCGCCGCTTTCGGTGGTCGGTGTGGCTGCCGGCGTTCCAGTCGGGGTCGGTGATGGGAGAGGAAGTTCAGTCGCACGCGGCACTTCGCCCAGTGCGCTCGCAGGTTCACAACGAGAGCTGACTGACGCAGAGCAGGAGGTCAGCCCGTTCGCTGCGGCCGGACGTTTCTCGTTTCCAAGGCAAGCCGTGAAAATGAAAAGCATACTCGAAGCCGAGAGCAAAAGCGGGGAACTGTTCTTTTTCATGATCTGCGAAAACTAATGCATCGGTACTTTCACAGGCAACCCCACTTGTGCGGCAAACGGGAACTTAAAGTATCCCGACTGGACAGGGCGCATCTAACCCCTTAGCCTGAATCAGGAATCTTATGGGAAATACGAAGGACGAAATGGAATCTCAGGACCGCGCATCGCATCACGATGATGAAAACGATACGCACGACGCCGATTCTGCGTCTGATGGTCGCGACATGGAGTTTACGAATGCTCCGAATCTTCTGACCCTCTCACGCATCCTTTTAGTTCCCGCAGTCGTCGCTCTCCTCTTTTTAAGAACCTCAACCGGCGACGTCGCAGCCGCGCTTCTCTTCGGCCTCGCGGCCGTCACCGACTGGTTTGATGGCTACCTCGCACGAAAACAGAATCTCGTGACCGTTTACGGGAAACTCATGGACCCGCTTGCAGATAAGTTTCTCGTCGTCTCTTCGCTTTGCATGCTCCAGGAGCTCGGGCGCATCCATCCCGTCGTGGTCATCGTTCTCATCTGCCGTGAAATGGCAATCACGGGACTTCGCGCTCTTGCTTCAAGTGAAGGTTTAATTATTTCCGCAAGCGACTCCGCGAAATGGAAAACCGCAACTCAGATGGTCGGCATTCCATTCCTCATGGCTCAAAGCGCGCTCTTCGGGATCCCACTCACCTTCGCAGGAAAATGGCTCATCTGGATTTCGCTAGGGATCTCCCTCTGGAGCGCAAACAGCTACATTTTCGGATTTTTCAGAGCGATGTCCGAGCGACGAAAACAGAAGCGCGCAGCTCGTAAAGCGCTTCGCGAAAAAAGACGCGCAGAAAAATTGGCGCTGAAACAGGCGAAAAAACTGCACAAATGATCGAACTTAGTTTTTAGGTGCGGTCCAGGGCGCATCAGCGATCCCGGCTAGGCGATTCGCAAATCTCGCAGACACAAACAGGTAATCACTGACACGATTGATGTACTGAAGGACTTCAGTTCTCACATTCTCGTGGGCGTTTAACGTCACGATTTCGCGCTCTGCCCTTCTCGAAATAGTACGCGCAAGGTGCAAATTCGCAGACAAATGTGTCCCCCGCGGCAGGATAAACTGCGTGAGCGGCTGAAGTTTCGCTTCCATTGCATCGATTTCTTTTTCAAGGCGCTCAATCGCGTCCATCCCGAGAAGTTGCATTGAAATCTTTTTGTCCGCGGGGGTCGCAAGCTCGGCGCCCAGTTGAAAAAGCTCCTGCTGAAGACGCGTTAAGCGCTCGAACATAATCGAATCGGTCTTTACCCCGCCCGCGTGCTCGACAAGCGCGACGCCCAAGCACGCGTTCAGTTCATCCAAAGTGCCGTAGGCTTGGATGCGAAGGTGATCTTTTGAAACTCGTGCTCCGCCAAAAAGACTGGTTTGACCGGCGTCTCCGCCTTTGGTGTAGATCTTCATAGGTTGAGCCGAGTATCAGCCAATCGGGGATCAACATCCACTTTTTCGAACTGAAACAGCATTATTGCGGCGCAACACCCCTTGACCCATTCACCGCACGAGATTACAGATAGAGGTCTTCGATCCACGTGTGCGGGTGTAGCTCAGTTGGCTAGAGCGCGACCTTGCCAAGGTCGAGGTCGTCGGTTCGAGCCCGATCACCCGCTCCATTCCTCTTTTGTGAGGTAAAAAAAATGGAGAAGCACACGCGGCCCCCCTCCTACTCCTCAAACCTCATATAAAATTTCCGACTTTTTCGCTTTTGCTCTCAATTCGCATTTACCGGCCCTAGAAAGATTCTGTTGGCTCTACGACGCACCCGGGCGTAGAACCCGCGGCCGCAGGCTTGTGGGGCTATCTTTCGGTCTCAGTAGTCTTGAAACAGGAAAAGCCGAAGGGGCGCTGATCTCAAGCCTGAAGGGAGTAAATCCATGAAGACCATCAAACTCACCGAGGTGAGTGTGACATTGTACACCGTGGTGGGACTTTTTCTGTCGGGATGCGGATCGCGTCCCGCGCACGAAAATCTTCCCAACCGCGATGTGCCGGTTGATATGGGCGCCGACGAATCGATTCAAAAAGCAGTGGAGACCCCACTGCCAACTACGACCGGTTCGATCGCAACACCCGTTCCTCAAACTCAGCCTGTGCCGGTGGGCGAATCTCGAATTTTATCTGAGACCGCGCTCGGTTTAGGCGAACTTGCGGACGAACTATACGTTCCGATTCAAAAGAAATGGCTCAAAAGTGAGGAGAAAGCTTGTAACTTTTTTCTCATCACGGCCCTTTGCGAAGCGGGATACTGTAAACAATCCAAACCCTTTTATCGTGCTGGAGATTTCGACATCTACTTCTTCGAAAAAGGCTGGGTGCTGATCACTCTCGAAGAATTGAAAACGATTCTCCGAGAGAAAAAGCCAGTCGACGTCGTCGCCCAACGCGACCCTCCGGCTGGATGGACGATGGGCCACGTTGCGATTCCAGTTCGTTTAACGAACTGGGATACCGTGGAACTCGCTCAAGGAAACAGCAAACAGGAATGGAATGAAATCGTCGAATGGGGCGACCGCGAGTTTGAAACGGGCGGCTACCGCATCTTCGCTCGATATTGATTCTAGGATTGTTTTCTATGGGACCAGGATTTTCCTGGGCCACAAATGAAGAGGGGCTTCGAGGGCTTTGCCTTCGGGCCCTTTTCATTTACACTGAGATCACAATGTCGAACGTTCGCGCCGATTTTTACGAAGATCTAGAGTTCCGTGGCCTCCTGAAACAAGTCACCTCCCCCGACCTTAAAAAACGGATGGGCCGTGAAGCGCTCACTGTCTACTGTGGCTTCGATCCCACCGCGGACTCCCTTCATATCGGAAGCCTTCTTCCTCTCCTGACGCTTCGTCGCTTTCAGGACGCAGGCCACAAGGTCATCGCCGTGGTCGGCGGAGCGACCGGAATGATTGGTGACCCAAGCGGAAAAACTCTGGAGCGAAAATTACTGGATCCCGAACAACTCGATAAAAACGTTCAGGGCATCACAGGAGTCATCAAAAATTTCTTGAAACTCGACGGCCCAAACGCCGCGATGGTCGTAAACAATTTCGATTGGTTCCGCGACATGTCCTTCATTGATTTCCTCCGCGACGTAGGAAAACACTTCACGGTGAATCACATGATGGCGAAGGACTCCGTCAAAAGTCGCCTCGAAGACCGCGAGCACGGAATTTCTTACACTGAATTCTCATACATGCTGCTTCAGGCCTACGATTATTGGGTTCTCCACGAAAAATACGGATGCAACCTTCAAATCGGTGGCAGCGATCAGTGGGGAAATATTACTGCGGGTAACGAACTCATCCGCCGGATGAAAGCCCATCGCGATGGCGCCGAATATAAAGATTCTGAACCCGATCCCGTTTACGGTTTCACGTGGCCACTCGTAACGAAGGCCGACGGATCGAAATTTGGGAAAACGGAGAGCGGAAATCTTTGGCTATCCAGCGACCGCACGAGCCCCTATGAATTTTATCAGTTCCTCGTTCAGGCCGCTGATGCCGACGTCATCAATTATCTGAAGTTTTTCACTTTTCTTCCGCATGACGAATTGAAACGCCTCGAAATCGCGGTGAAGACTTCGCCCGAAAAACGCGAAGCTCAGACGGTACTTGCGAAAGAATTGGTTAAGATCATTCATGGAGAAGCGGGCCTTGCCTCTGCAGCGGCCGCATCGGCGGCACTCTTTGGCGGTGGCGGCGATTTTACAAAACTCTCGATTGAAGAATTAACGACGCTCTTGAAAGGCGCGCCCCAGAGCGAAAAATCGAAAAGCTCGCTTGAGGGCGCGGGACTGAGTCTGGTCGAGCTACTTGCGGAAACTGGCCTCTGTCCTTCTAAGGGTCAGGCGAGAAAAGATATGCAAGGCGGAGGTATCAACGTGAACAATGAACGCGTCGATGACCCGGCCCGGATGCTCACCTCGAATGATTTATTGAAGAGTGGCGCGATCGTTCTTCGAAAAGGAAAGAAGAACTACCACCTCGTTCGTTTCATCTAACGCTGAGGCATACGCGTTATTGAGCGTCGTCTGACTCAACCGATCCCGCATCTGCATCATCGGTTTGAAGGGTCGTTCCGGAAGTGCCGGGAATCTCTTTCGGGAACGTCCCGATGTTTACCGCGGTCGAACCTGCATCATCTTCCGATTTCTGAAGTGTGATATTCGCGGTTTCTCCTGCTCGCCCAACTTTCAGGTAGCTGCTTTTCACATCGATAATCGCGCCTAAGTCTGAAATCGTTTTCACGGTTCCAGGACAGCTAAAGCTCTGAACACCTTTCGGGCGACTCACGGGAAAATCGGTCCATCCCTGCGCATCGGTCTTTGGATCCTTCAGCGCGATCTCTTGGATCGTTTTAAGATCGAGGGACTTTCCCTCCGCCGCAGAAGCCGGATCAAAATGAACTTCACAGTGCATCGAATCCTTGGAGAGCTGGTTATAAAGCGCAGTGAAGCTCTTCTGCAGGCATTTTTGGTCGATCACAAAACTTTCCACGTCCTCTTCCACTCGTCCGTCGAAAGGCCAGTTCACCGGCATATCTTGCTGGATCAGCTTGTAAAGCGCCGCAGCCGCTTGGGACTCGTCTTTTCCAATGTCCGTGTTTCTGCTGAAAACTTTTAAGAGAGGGCGATGATCCCGCCCATTCACGCGGGAGAGCGAACTCATGACCAGAGACGCAACATGCGAAATCTTTTCACCCGAATAACAGGCGCTCACGAAAGAATTCACGCGCGCCTCAGTCATATCTTTTGCAAGAATCTCGGGCCCGATCACGATTTTTGGATAAACCGTCCCCTTTTTCGCGGCACCGTAAGGGATCGAGCCCTTCGCCGATTTTAGCTTCAAGATGCTTCCCGCTCGAAGACTCGAGATGGGAGCATCATTTTCTCCACGATCTGCGCTCGAGAGAGCCGGAATGACCATCGCGGTGAAAACTCCAACCGTAATAGAAGTCCTTGAGATGAAACTAAAATTGAATGTTCGAGCCATACTTCCACACCCCTTCACCTAGGACGGATCGACTAAATGCCCACTCCGCTTAAACGAAATGGAAGCGAATTTGAGGCTTTTTCCAAGCCATCCACGTTTTTGGTCGTTTCAGGCGAAATTCTACCCGTGTCCCCGCTGACACAATTGAATCCTGACGTCTAAATTCCGATAATCTATGTAGGTTTTACTCACCGCTGTACGTATGGGGTTCATCATGAAATTTTCAAATCGTGTGGTTTTTTTGTTCGGATTTTTGGCTTTAAATGCGCTTGCCGGAAATGACCCGAATAATCGCTGCAAGCTCGCAGACGAATTTCGAAATCTCAACAGTCCGAGCTCGGCACATGCCATCCAATACTCCTGTCGCCCGCGATACGATGGCGTTTCCTTCCGCGAACTGAGCCCGTTCATTGCTCGTCAAGACAGAGAGAAGGAATATCGATTTCCAAAGAGCGACTTCGGTCCTGATATCGTGGCCTACATTCGTGAAGAGGGGAAAAAGGTGCGAATCTGCCGCGACGAAAAACAAGGGAATGGCCAGGAGTGCTCAGATTTTCCAGCTCAAAGACTCCTTCATTACGCCCAAAGTAAGAACTACTGCGGAAGAGACGCTGATACGGAAAACAAGGTCGAGATGATCGATACCAAAGATCCAAAGCTCACACTCCCGCAGGGCGCGCTGATCCCGAATCCCCCTGAAGCCTTTGGGGGCGTAGAAAACGAAAAATTCAAAGCCTACGACTTGGCATGCTTCCAAGACGACATCGTGAGCGATAAGAAAAATGCGAAAAAACGCGCGAACGACCTTAAAGAAAAACACGATGCATTTGTCAGCGGGTGCAAACAAGCGATCGATGCATTTTGGGTGAGCTTTGAAGAACGGTTCGCCGCCGACTGCGCTGAATACGCGACCCAAAAGGCGCTCGATCAACAAGCGAAGCTCGACCAAGACGCGCGAAAAAACGCAAAGGACGAGGACGACAAACTTCGTCAGTCGAAACAAAAAGACCTGGAAGATCAGAAACGCCTGGACCAACTTAACAACGAGAAGAAGCCCGAGGGCGATAGCCCGAAAGGCGAAAAGAAGTCCGGACAGATTTGATTTCAACCAAACTTGATTCGGGGCGCGCAGGGAGTAGTCCCTCGCGCCCTTTTTTTATCCAATATTTTCATATAGTTAAATCCTGATTTTAAACCCCCAAACCCGACCCAAATACTGCGTTGTAATTCCTGGAGGACGGGTTATAACGCGCAGCACGAAGGCTGTACTTTCGGGGGAATCATGAAGGGTATCTGGGGTTGGGTTGGTCTTTTTCTATTTTCTGTTTTCATGGGGGCAATCAGCGCAAAAGCTGCCGCTCCTCTGAACTCTCGTTCGCATGCCATTTCGTCTGATCTGCTCGGTGCTCGTGCCTTTCAAGAGGCCGTAGACCGTGCCCACCGACTCGATTCACGCGATCGAGTTGCGCATGCGGAAAACGAAGAGCCCGATCCGACAAAGAAACTCGAATTCTGCAAAACCGAAAAATGGGCGGAGACTTGTTTAAACCTTCTGCTCACCTATCGTTGTAACGGCTACTCTTTTCCGCTGCCTGCAGCCGGCTGTTCATCTGCAGGTGATGCGTTCGTAAAACTTCTGAGCATTAAAAAAATCGACGTGAAAATTAATCGCGGGGGCGCGGTTGAAAGTTATAACCTCCCCGTTATTTTCACAAATGAGCTTCAAGTCCTGATCCAGGAACCCAAAGTTCAGGCGTACCTCGAAGGGCTCATGCCCGCGATCCGCTCAGCAGAAAAAATGAATCAGAAATTTAACTTCTACGAGTACACGCTAGCGAAGGCGGGAAATAACCCGATGATCGCAAACGGCCTCATCGCGGTCCTCTTCCAAGATACGAGCTTTGTTCAAATTCAAGCCGCTTACCTGGAACAACTCGTAAATGCGAAGATCATCAAACAGGATACTTGGAAGTACATCCAAGCGATTCGCTACGTGTCTGAGTACCTGGATTACCCGAATATGAATGAGGTGAATAAATCAGGCTGGTTTGAAATGTACCCACGCGTGGGGACGCTGAACAAGACTTTGAACTATTCACTCTATCACTTTTACCCGCAAGCCTATGCAGCCTCTCTGATGAAAGAAGCTCAAGGCTCACGCCTCGCCTTCTTCATCCCCTTCCTCTTCAATACGGATTACGAGTTCCAAGATCTCGATCCCGAAATGTGGCCATTCAACCATCCTCGCCCGTTCAAGCTCACGCCTGAACAGCAAGCGCAGATGCAGGCGCAACAGGCAGCCACTAAAGCCGACTATCAACGAATGCTGGATTTGCTCGGTATCAAAGCGTTGCGTCCGGGTGCGAGCGGCAGCAATCCGCAAGCGCCGAACTTCGCCAACTACGACGAAGCCAAAGTGCAACCTTACGGAGCGTTGCCTGATCCGCTGACGATGAAAAACGGCAAGAAGGTGACTTCGGCCAAACAGTGGTGGAGCCAACGCCGAGCCGAAATCGTCGAAGACTTCGACCGCGAAATGTATGGCCGCGCGCCGAAGGTAACACCGAAAGTAAACTGGGAAGTAGCGACGGTCACCAACGAAGAAAAGTATGGCTTCCCCGTCGTCACCAAACAACTCATCGGTCACGTAGATAATTCGTCATACCCCGCCGTTACCGTCAACATTCAGCTCGCGCT
>CAYOJT010000114.1:0-9295 GCA_964404365.1 uncultured Bacteriovoracaceae bacterium | reverse complement strand
GAGTGAGAACGAATTTTTTCTAACCCTAAATCCCGAACCAGAGTAACTCCCTCAATGGCAGCGTAGAGCGCTGGAATAGACGGAGTTCCCGCCAAAAAACGCATGATTCCTTCGTCTGGCTTAAACTTCGTACCTGGCTCGTAATCGAACGGATTATGAATCCCAAACCATCCCGTAAGACTCGGCTCCAGCTTTCCAATCAGATCTTCGCGCACGTACAGGAATCCGGCTCCGGGCCCGCCACAGAGCCACTTGTGAGAACCACCCACAAAAAAATCGATCCCCATGTCTCGAAGATTCATCGGAACGATTCCGACCGACTGGTAACCATCGCCTAATACATAGGCTCCGACGGAATGGGCCTTGGTGCTCACAGCCTTTAGGTCCTGAAGCGCACCCGAGCGGAAGTAAACCTGAGAGGTGGGAACAATCAGAGTTTCGGAATCAATCGCGGCACAGAGTTTTTCCGTTGGAACGCTCACGCCGTCATCCGACTTTACGATTTCAATCCGCGCATTCACTTTTTCAGCCCAAGCCTGCCAAAACGGATAGCTCGTTAAAAACTCAAGATCGGTCATGACGACCTTATTTCGCTTCCCGGAACAATTCAGGGCAGAGGCGATCGCCGCAAATCCGCGCGTAACGTTTTCCATCGGAACAACCGTTCCCCGCGGGACATGCAGAATATCTGAGATCGTGTTTCCAAATTTCGAAATGATATTCCACCAAGGCCCATCCCAAGCCGTAATTCCCTGGGTGGCCCACTCCCGATAATACTGTCGGAGGGACTCTTCGGTTTGTCGCGGAACTGCGCCCAGCGAATGGCTCGCGAGGTAGGTTGTGGTCTCTAATATCGGAAACTTTTCGCGATGGTGCATTTTACTTTTTCAATTCAAGAAGTCCGCGAACTTCCCAGAGGTAAGGAAATGCTTTTTTCGAAGTCTGAGATCTCAAGTACTCAACACCGCTTGAACCTCCCGTACCGTGCTTAAATCCGATCACGCGCTCAACGACGCGAACATGGTGCTCACGCCAAAGGCTTAAACCCTGATCGAAGTCGACGAGGGACTCGGACAAGAGGTAAAGCGGAAGGTTTTTAGAAGGATCCTGATAAATCGCCTTAATTCCTTTTAGGATCGCCTCGCGATTTTCGGGCGTGTCCTTGATCGGTACATCATATCCGGAGGCTTTCACGAGCTTGAGGTAGGCCGAACTTAAGTCCTCTCCCTCGAGTCGTTTTCTCAGACGCTCCAATACCTCAGGCTTATTCTGGAAGAACTTTAAGTAGCGTTCGTCCTTCATACCCGCCATGAACTCGATCTCGCGATGCTGAACGGACTGAAAGCCCGAAGCTGGCATGAGATTCTCTCGAAAAGCGAGGAACTCAATCGGAGTCATGGTTTCTAGGATGTGAATCTGCTGGACGAGGACTTTTTGAATTTCCACGCAGCGTTTGATGAAATGCTGAGCTCGTAGAACTTCTTTCTTTCCCATATTCTCGATGGCGACATCGAGTTCATGGAGGATGAGCTTGAACCAAAGCTCATAGGCCTGGTGAATGATGATGAAGAGCATCTCATCGTGGTGGGCAGGCTCAGAGAGCGGTTTTTGAAGGTTAATTAACCCATCCACTTTCAGGTAGTCATTGTAGGTCAAATCCGACTGTCCGTAGATCGTCGGATCTTTCATTTGTCCCATCGGACAACCGCTGCCTGGTGGAGGAGTTTTACTCACTTCTTTTCCCCAATCATTTGTTCAGGTCTGACCCACTGGTTGAACTGTTCCTCCGTTAAAAACCCCAGAGCAAGCGCCGACTGCTTCAGCGTTGTACCTTCGGCGTGAGCTTTTTTCGCAATTTTTGCAGCCTTATCGTACCCGATATGTGGGTTGAGAGCCGTGACAAGCATCAGAGACTCTTCCAAAAGTTCCTGAATCCGCTTCTTGTTCGCGGTGATTCCACGAACACAGAACTCCTCGAAACTTGCACACCCATCTTTAATGAGCCGCACGGTCTGCAAGAAATTGTGAATCATCACGGGCTTATAAACGTTGAGTTCGAAATTCCCGTTTGCGCCACCGACCGTGATCGCAACATCGTTCCCCATAATCTGAGCACAAAGCATCGTCATCGCTTCACACTGCGTAGGGTTCACTTTCCCAGGCATAATCGAGGAACCGGGTTCATTCTCCGGCAAGCTGATCTCACCGAAACCACATCGAGGACCGGAGGCGAGCCAACGAAGGTCGTTTGCGATCTTCATGAGCGAGGCTGCGAGTCCCTTCAATGCACCATGGGACTGAACGATCGCATCGTGTGCAGCGATCGACTCAAATTTATTTGGAGCCGTTACATAAGGAAGCCCCGTCGCCTTCGCGAGCTCTGCTGCGACTTTTTCATCGTAGCCTTTCGGGGAGTTCAATCCGGTACCCACTGCGGTCGCTCCGAGTGCGATCTCATGCAAGTGAGCGCGGGTCGCTTCCACGTGCTTCAAGGACTGATCAAGCTGCGCAACATAACCCGAGAACTCCTGACCCAGGGTGAGCGGAGTCGCATCCATTAAGTGAGTTCGGCCAATTTTTACGATGTCCTTAAATTCGGCGCTCTTCTTGGCGAGAGCCTCGCGAAGGGTCTTCACCACTGGAATCATGCCAGCGACCGCAACCGAAGCTGCGACGTTCATCGACGCCGGAAAAACGTCGTTCGAACTCTGACCCCGATTCACGTCATCGTTCGGGTGAACGAGGCGCTCTTCGCCGCGCTTTCCACCCATGATCTCACTCGCGCGATTTGCGAGGACTTCGTTCAGGTTCATATTCGTTTGCGTACCCGAACCCGTCTGCCAGACGCTGAGTGGAAATTCTCCCGGATGTTTTCCAGCTAACACTTCATCCGCCGCGCTCATGATCGCGTTTGCTTTTTCTTTTGGGATCGCTCCCATTTCTGCGTTCACCTTCGCGCAACACTTTTTGACCAGTGCGAGAGCATTGATGAGCTCCGGGGATTGTTTCTCAGTCGAAATATGAAAGTGATGCAGTGAGCGCTGAGTTTGTGCGCCCCAAAGCTTGTCATTCGGGACGGCGATTTCGCCAAACGTGTCGCGCTCCATGCGGGAGCCTGCGGAATTCATTGTGTTTGCCATGTGAAATTCGTAACAGATCCACACCCCCTTTCCAACCTTTGACCCGCCCCGTTAATTTCAGGGTTTCCTCTATGATAGAGTCAGGGGAGGAATATGTTCGTCGATAACGAAACTATACGAGTCACAAAAGATGGAGTTTGGCTCTCAAACGGAGAGCCGATCACCCACGCGCGCACCCTAGAAGCCTACAACCGCCACCTCGGGCGCGATGACGAGGGTTATTTCATTGAAATCGGAAACAATTTTAAACGGATTGAAGTGGAAGACACGCCCTACTTTGTGCGGCTCGCCTGGCGAGACCCGAGCGGATCGCTTCATGGGATGTTGACGAATGGTGCGGAGATCTTAATTGATCCCTCACATCTCAGACTGAAGGGCCAAAGACTCACGCTCCCCATTCTCAATGAAAAAGAAGAGGCAAAATTTCTTCCTCAGGCCTACCACTGGATTTTAATGAATTTGAATGAGGGCGACCTCGCGAAACTCGGGGGCCATAACGCCAACTCCGATTCAGCGACGTGATTTTTTAGCGCGATAAACTTCCTCACCGCGCTGATAGGTTCTCAAAACCTTAATATTCGAAATTTCGTTCACGGGCGTCCGGAGCAAATCACGATCAAGAACAATAAAGTTCCCGAGCTTTCCGACTTCAATCGAACCAAAGTCATTCTCCCTTTGTTCGACACGCGCTCCACCCACTGTGTAGCCCTTCAATGCGTCCATGAGCGAAATTCGCTGCTCGGGAGTCCAGTTCGGATCCGTCGAGCCGTCGGTGTCCTGGCGTGTAATCGCGGTCTGAATCGCCTCAAATGGATTTAGCGTCGTGACCGACCAATCACTTCCAAATGCCAGCTCTCCGCCGGCATTCAATACGCCACCGATGGGATAGATATACTTCGAACGCTCTTCTCCGATGTAGGGCTCAGTAAATCGGGTAATGGAAACATCCCGGCAGGCCCAAAGAGGCTGAAAGTTCGCAAACACCCCGAGTTCACCGAATCGTTTCCAATCGCTTGGATGAATCAACTGTAAATGAGCAATACGATGTCCCGGAATCTTCCTGCCGGAAAAAAGTGTCGCATCCTGAACGGTGTTCAATGCCTCTCTCACAGCACGGTCGCCAATCGCATGAAAATGAAGATTAAACCCATTCTGCAGTGCGAGCCGTCCGAGTGAATGGAGCTTCTCGAGATCCCACTGTATTGAGCCCATCTCTCCGGCCGAATCCGGAATCAGATAAGGCTCAAGTAATGCAGCCGTTTTATCTTCAAAAACGCCATCCATGAAAATTTTTACAGTCTTCAGCCGAATTCGTTCGGACTCGAATTCTTTTTTGAGCCGAATAAAATCCTGAATTTGATCTACGGGTCGGTTCGAGTCGGCGTAGAGCGCGCCCGACATTTCAATCTTAAGCCCACCCTTTTGATCGAGCTCTCTGTAAATTTCTAGAAATTCCCGATTCATGTAAGCGTCGTGAAACGACGTGATCCCGAAACGATGTGCCAGATCGATCGCGATCTTGAGGCCCGCCATCTTTAGCTCTTTTGAACGCGCGGGCATCACTTGATTCACGAGCTCCATCGCGCCTTCGATGAGTAGTCCCGTCGGCTGGCCGTGCTCGTCGCGTACGATCTTTCCGTCTCGCGGATCAGGTGTCGATGCCTCGATTTTAGCGAGACTCAACGCCTTCGAGTTGACCCAGACCGAATGCCCGTCGCCACACATGAGGTAGATGGGATAGTCTTTTGAAATCTGGTCTAAGATTTTGAAGTGCGGAGCGGACGGTGCGCTAAAAATAGACTGCGTCCACCCACTGCCGCGCAACCACTCGCCGCGCTTTAATTTTTTAGAACACTTTTTTACAACGTCAGTGAGGCCCTCTACATTTTTTACGTCGTAGAGCGGGCACTCTAAGAAATCAACCCCGCTATCGATGGGGTGGATGTGAGCATCGTGAAAACCGGGCAGAACAAAGCGACCACTCAGATCAATAACTTTTGTTTCTTCGGGGTCGATTTCGGACTCATCCACATCGAGCGCAACGATCCTACCGCCCGAAAGAGCCATATTCCCAGCCCATGGCCTTTTCGGATCCATGGTGAAGACGTGCGCATTCGTGAAGAGAATTTCGGGCTGAACCTGAGCGGCAAACAATGGCGTGGAAACAAGGGAGAGCGCAAAAAGTACAGAAACCCAACTGCGTAGCGGAAGCGCGGTTTTCTTCATGGATGATTACATCACTGCCAAAAATAACCGATAGTTTCAAGTGGGTTATCGAGTCCGCATTTCCGCCAGTTCCGCCCCCATGGCTCATGCCGAGCTCATTACCGCGAAGGCGATCTACTCGGACGAGGGAAACGGAGGCAGAGATTCGCGTATCGTACTTCGCTGATATCAATGGAAAAATTAGACTGAACTTAATCCGAGGTTCGGCCGAAAAGTAAAGGATGGGCTACGAGCGTATTTTCCCAATTCGAAAACTTCTCGCGATTTCGGTCGCAGCAGAGCTCATCCTGAGTTTTTCGAATGCCTATGCACTTCCTCCCTGTAGCGCTGAACTGAAAAAAGGGGACCGATGCGAAGAGAAAATCTCCCGACTCCGGCCTACTCAACCCGAAGTAGGATTCGATGAAATCGAAGATAAGGTCGAACGCTATTCGAAATTAAAGAAGTCAAAACTAGAAAAACTAGCCCAAGAGAAAAACTCCCCTGTCGTCATTGCACCCGATGGAGGAATTTACCTCATCGATCACCATCACTCCCTCATCGCTTTAGAGGAGTCCGGGCTTGAACACGTGCCACTCAGAATTTTCGAAAACTGGTCGACCCTCGGAGAAGGACTCGGCATGGATGAACGGATGAAGATCTTTTGGAAAAAAATGCAGGACGAAAAAATCGGCTGGTACGAGCTCGAAAATGGATTGAGGCTCAATCCACTTTCTCCAGAGTGGCCGAAGCGTCTCAGCGACTGCAAGAACAGTCGCATGCGCTCTGTGGTTTACCGACTATTCAGGGAGGGAAATTTAAAACGAGAGCTGGTACCCTACTTTGAGTTTTATGTCGCTCAGGCATTTCGTGAAGCTGGCTTCGCGGTGAGAGAGGGCGAAATTAAAGAGGTTACGAAAAAAATCAAAAAATTCCTCGCTGAGAAAACAGGCGGCGAATTGATCAGGGCCGTTCGATGTCGACTGGCGACTTCCCATTCAGGCGCAGGAACAGTGGACACTGAGGACTAAGGATAGAACCCGCGAAGTGTCCGAACATCTAGCTCAGACAGACGATCTCTGCCCTCCTGAAACTGATTCTTAAACGCTCCACATCGATTCATAATCGACTCATTGTCGAATTCAGTCACGCGCGTAGCACTTGAACCCAAGGCCTCGGTCGCACATGCAGGTAAAGGTGGCAGTACGACTCGCTGCTCAGGGCCATGAACCATCGGTCTGATTTCATGGCGGAGTCCACTGAGATGTCCGAACTCATGAAGTGCAAGCGTCGTAAGCTGTGCAGTCTCATCTTGATGATTTAATCGGAGAAACACAAACGGGAGTCCCGAGCCCAGGAGAGTCGTCGCATAGAATCCCTCGGCGTTTCGATCTCCCCTGTACCCAATCGTCGCATCCCCGCCCGTCACGGAACCTTCTGTGAATACCCCAAAAACAAGAGCGTCACAGCGATTCACCGGCGACCATTCGTTCCAGCCCTCGAAATGAATCCCCGTTCGATCGCTGGTGTATTCACGCTGAACCGCATTCTGAACAAGCTTCCTTTCCTCATCGGTAAAATCACTCCGAACCGTTTGGAGGACCGAATCACTGAAAATTTCTTTTTGGAAGCGAGGGAGAAAAGCTTCGTTATGATTCTTTATTTTTGCCCAACAAATTCGGACCTCGCTCGCGGGCCAAAGCGTATGCGACTCAATGATTCCCGAACGAGCAGACGGGACGTACGTCGCGATGACGAATGCGAAGATCGCGAAAGTCGGGCGCCTCATAGTCCCGTTCCTCGCAAGGCTTTCGAAAGTTTCACAATCGTTTCACCGCTACACTGATTCGGCTTACAAATCTTCGATCGATAACAACGCTCCGCCCGGTCGTAGACCCAATCCTCTTCACCCGCTACGAGAAACCCGAGTACATTGTGGGTGGTTTCGTCAATTACCGCTGAACCCGAACTGCCATCAGCGGAGCTCACTTCAGCTAAAAAGTCATTCGCGCTCGACTCGGTCACGCGTCCGCCCAGGGAAATCTTCGTCGGAATTTTTGATGGATTTCCCATGATCGCGACTCTCGTTCCGACATCGACTCGAGTTGAATTCGAACGAGCGAGCGGCTCACGCCCCGTTACTTTGCGGTCGAGTCGCATGATCGCCACATCTAGCTTCGGATCAAACTTCAAAACCGATGAACACGAATAGACCAGATGGGATGGAAACTCGACTGTTTCGCGATCGATGATCTTTGTGTCGTTCAGTTCGAAGACCCAAGAAATTTTTTTACAATCGTCGATTTGTTTCAAGCAGTGACCCGCGGTCACTACAACGTCCGAAGAGATCAGAAACCCGCTACAATCAGCGATGACGGGCTCATTTTTGAAGCGTTCCTCTGCACAGAGATTTTTTGCAGCCTGTAGCGGTTTCCCTTTAATCCGAACTTTTCCCGTCGCCGTGGAAACCAAGCGGCGCTTGTAAACCATCGTGGCACTCGATCGTGAGAGATTCTTCCAGAGGGGACTTCCAAGATCTGAATAGTTTTGTCGAGAGTCTGCGCCGTAGATGACGTCCGACTTGGAGCCGCCGGTAAACGACACGAAGACCACCAACAGGATGGTCACAAGGGTCCGGGGTTTAAGAATAGGATGTCGCGTGTTCATCGTGAAACTAGGCGATTTATAACAGAAAAGCCCCTAAAATACCCGATAAAAATGATCTGCTATCATCCCGTGACGAAATTTAACTCTATGAAATTATTATGATTTCATACTACCCATGACCGCCCATAAGGAAGTCTTCCTTCAGGAAGGCGCTATCCCGTTTTGCGGCACTCTCTTGAAAGAAGGAAAGGGCCTCGCTCCAGAGGACTTCACCCTCTTGGATCGAGAATACTTTCTTTCGAAACTCACTCGAGCCTGGAAACCCGGCCGAGTACCAGGCGAGAAATTTTCGTGCGTGAACCACGGCACCGCGCTCAGAGTACGTTTCATCTAAAAGAACCTTCTGAGCGCTCAAGAGACCCACGTAATCTTCTGTTTTTGGGAGTGTATAAGTTTCACCTCGAAGGAGTCGGTCAGCTTGGTCAAAGATGAACGGATTTCGAAGCGCTCCTCGCCCGATCAAGACCGCATCCACTCCCGAGTACTTTAATTTTTCGACTGCCTTCTCAGGAGTCGTGAGATCGCCGTTTCCGATAATCGGAAGGCGGGATTTTGCTTTTACATCCGCAATAAAATCCCAGTCCGCTTCGCCGCTGTAACCTTGCGCGCGAGTGCGACCATGAATCGCTACCCACACAATTCCCGCTTCTTCAGCCACTTTTACGACTTCGTGAGCGTTTCTCGAATCAGCGTCCCAGCCGGTTCGGATTTTAATCGAGACTGGAATTTTTACGGACTCGACCATCGCCTTGAGCGTCTTTCCAAGAGCGGGAAGATCACGGCACATGGCGGCTCCTCCTCCACGCTTCACGACTTTAGGAACGGGACAGCCCATATTCAGATCCACGAAATCGGCGCCCAACTTCTCCACGTACTGACAAGCCTTCACGAGGTGCTCAGTATCATCGCCGAAAATCTGAAGTCCGACCGTACGCTCTTCGTCGTGAAATTTGAGGAGGTCGAGCGTTTTTTGAGACATGTACTGAAGACCCGTTGCAGAAACGAGCTCACTCACCACCATCGACGTGTTCATCCGACGCATGAGTCGGCGAAACGGAGAATTCGTAATCCCTGCCATGGGGGCAAGAATGAACGGATGTTTGAGCTGAAATGGACCGAGGTTTGTCATGCGAGGGGGCGAAATTAAGGCCATCGACCCGATTAGTCAAATGGCAAGCCGGGACGCTAAAAAGCCGTTATTCTTGAAGAAAAACGAGGCAGGAAAAGGTTTTAGCGTCGTAGCGCTTATAGGCTTTATACTGGCGCTTCGAAATCCAATCTTG
>CAYOJT010000113.1:0-9307 GCA_964404365.1 uncultured Bacteriovoracaceae bacterium | reverse complement strand
TGGATGGGGCTATCGAAGTTTGTTTGAAAAGTAATTCAGGATTCGCTACTTCCGAAGAAGAGCTTTTTCGGGGCGTAGCGCAGCCTGGCTAGCGCGCTTGCTTGGGGTGCAAGAGGTCGCTGGTTCAAATCCAGTCGTCCCGACCAATAAGAGATGGGTCACAGATCAAAGTCTGTGACCCATTATTTTTTAAAATCCATTTGAACCAGCGAAGCGGTTCAGAAAACGCGTGCGTAGCACGCGCCCGAAGGGCGAGGGCCTGGATGGCCCGAGTAAATCCAGTCGTCCCGACCAATATCGGAAAGTGCTGAAGAATCAAGATCTTCAGCACTTTTTTCATTTATAACTACATGAAAATAAAGCGTTTTTACAAACGCAAGAATACCCGATAAATAATGTTTGCGTTATGACGCTATGCGTTGTAATTACGTACCTGATTTTAAACCAACTTCAGGTGGGTAAGTTTATGAACAAGAAAATTTTAAACCTTCTCTCGCTAGCCGTAATCGCCGCATCGATGCTGCTTTTGAACGGTTGCGGAAAAGATAGCAATACAAACGGTACGGTCAATGGCCAGTGCCAAGCAGGTTATACCTGGAATGGCTCTTCCTGCGTTTATACCGGTCAGCCAGGTGTTACCCAGGTTTGCCAAACAGGTTACTACTGGAACGGAACACAGTGTGTTTACGGCCAAGGCGGAACCTGTCCAAGCCCCTACGTCTGGAACGGTACAGCTTGCGTGCAGCAGGGTGGCGGAACTGGTGGCTACGGCTGCCCGAGCGGTTACTACTGGAACGGCTTTAGCTGCGCTAGCGTTTGCCCATACGGCTCGTACTGGAACTACTACACTCAGTCCTGCGCTGTGATTCAACAGTGCTGGCTCTGGTGGAATGGCCAGTGCGTTCGCTAACGTAAACGACTCAATCAAGATTAAAAATGAAGATCCCGGTCGCTCGCTGCGGCCGGGATTTTTTTATGTTCCGAAAGCGCGCCCTCTTCGACTACTGTCGAAGAGACCCGATGGAAAAGCTTTCTCAGCCGAAAATGGCTCTCATCACAGGTGCGACCTACGGAATTGGTTATGAGCTCGCTCGCCAGTTCGCCGACCATCAATATAACCTCATCTTGGTTGCGCGTACGGCAGACAAGCTAGATGAAGTAGCGAAATCTCTCGAAAAAAATTACCCCATCAAATGTGAAACCTTTATATGTGACCTCACGGTATCCGCTGACCTAGAAAGGCTCTGCTCGCACTTAAAAAGTGCACGAATCGATGTGCTTGTGAATAATGCCGGATTTGGGGACTGGGGTCCTTTTCAAAAACGAGACTGGAAGAAAAACTCCGACCTCATTGAGCTCAACGTGAAGGCGTTGACTCAGCTGACGCACTTCTTTTTGCAAGGTATGGTCGAAAGGGGAGTGGGAAAAATCCTCAATGTCGCATCCACGGCCGGGTTCCAACCCATGCCGAATTTTAACGTCTACGCTGCGACTAAGGCATTTGTAATCCATTTCTCAGAGGCTTTAGCGGAAGAGGTTCGGGATCAGGGTGTGACAGTAACGGTACTGTGCCCAGGGCCGACCGAAACAAGGTTCAAAGACGTCGCGGAAATGAGCTCAAGCCGAGTCTTTCAATCCTGGAGCGTTTCCAATCCGGAAGAAGTAGCGAAGTTCGGATTTTCAGCCCTGATGCGCGGGGAAACAATCGCGATACCAGGCGCACTGAATAAAGCGCTCATGCAGGCTAATCGACTTGTTCCGCGATTTTTAGCCGCGAAAATCGCAAAGAAAATTCAAGGAAACCCGAATCGATGAATCACCGCTGGATACGAATTTCCTTCGTCATTGGACTCATTTTAAGTTCGCAGTACTTTCCCGTTTCAACCGCAAAAGCGGAAGACATTTACGAAGTAGTGTTCAAGAAGAAACAAGAGACGAAGAAGCAGACCCGATCTGGCTGGAATCTTTCGGACTGGCTCGTTCAACGTGATCGCCACCGGATTCAAGATCTTTGGCTCGCAATGCACACGCCTGTTCCGTATGAGTTTGTATTCAGCGCATCGTATCGTTGGCTCAATGATACAAAAAACCAGGCCGATCATCGTTATTCTTTCTATGCGTTTGCGCGGCTTTTTGGCTTTGGTTTAGAACAGGAAACCGAACCTCATCGGATCAACGCGCTCTTTTTAGTGAGGATTTTTGGACTCTACGATCAGGGCACGAACATCACGCTTCACGGGGGCTTTCGTATCCAGAATGAACCGGTCTATTTTCGCAGTGGTTTTTATGGCGTATCAACCAATCTCTTTCTCGCGCGATTTTTTGGTCTAGAGGGATCGCTTCGTTATTACACGAAAGCCACCGCAAACAGCATGGGTGAGCCTTTCAAAGGCGTCGTGAAAGAAGCGAATATGTTTATTGATTACAAGTTTGCGCGAGTCTTTTTTGGATACTTGAACACGCCAATGGACCCAGGTCGTGGAGTCGGCTATCAGGTCGGAACACGACTCTACTTCTAGTCTTCGTTGACCTTTGAAATGGCCTTTTTAGCTGTGTCGAAAGAAAAGCCACGGCGAACCAGTGCCTCAAAAGCCTTCTTCTTTTCCTTCAAATCCGTCAGATATTCCGGGTATTTCCGTTCGATAATTTCACGCGCGCGCGAAACTTCGTTTTTTCCTTGAGCATCTTCGATGATTTTCTGGATTTCATCGGGTCGAAGGAAAAGACCCTTTTCTCTTAGTTTTCTTTGGATGTAGCTTGGCCCTTTTCCTCGCATCCCTTGGTATCGAACTAAGACCTGAGAGAATCGATGATCATCGAGCCATTTCTTTTCAACGAGTTCCTGAAGAACCGAATCAATGATCGTGGCATCAAAGGATTTGGATTCCAGGTGTTTACGGACGTCTTGTGATGATCGCTCCCGTTTTGCGATCTTCTTTAAGGCAGAGTTCCATGCCTTTTTTCGGATGTCTTGGAGTGATTCCTCCGTGTTTGGATTCGGAAAATCTGAAGGTTTTGGGGTAGATTCGAACTTTTTCCAAGGCATGACTTCCATTCACCCTATGCGAATTGGCACCGAAGTCTCAAGCGCACTTTGACTCCATTGCCCGAAAAGAGCGTGAATTCTGCGATTTATACGCAATATAAGCGTTTTAAGTTGAAAGATCGGCTCATTACACTGGTCCGATGTTTGCTCTATGGGGGGCAGTTCGGATGAGTCTGGGCTCAGTCCCAGGTAATCAGAACACACCCCTCTTTAATCATCAGATTAAGTTTTCCGCTTCGTGCCGAACATCTCGGCACCGAAAAATTACCCGTTTCAATTTAGTTTTAATAACCGCAGTCGGATGAAACCGAATGCAGATCACCATGAAGGAGGATCATATGTCCCAACCGAGAGTAGTCAGAGAAAATGGAGTAGAAAGAGGCCAAAGTCTTTGGATCGCGCTTCAAATCGCGTTTCAATTTTTAAGCCTGAGTGCCGCCCATGCATCGCCCATCGTTGGTGGTGAAGAAGTAGAGGCATCCGATTATTACTCACAAACGACAGTGGCTCTTCTTACCCGAACCGCTCGTGGCGGTTCTATTTGTACGGCTTCGATTATCGCCGACGACCTCCTTGTCACAGCCGCGCACTGCGTGAGTGATATTTTCGGGAGAGCGCTCTCAGCGTCTTCTCATCGAATTATCTTCAACGCCGACGTGGATCATGCATCTGATAGTGATGTGCGACTGGTAGATGGCGTGAAAGTGAATCCGAATTACAAGGGTTCAGCCGGAAGCGGGAAAGATCAAAGCGACATCGCGATTGTGCACTTTGTAGGTGGAATACCTTCTGGGTTTAAAATCGCAAGCCTACTCCCAACTTCCCTGAAGCTGAAGAAAGGACAAACCGTAACTCTTGCAGGATACGGCGTAACGACGATGGAAAACGGGGGAGATGGTGCGGGGGTTCTTCGTAAAGTAGACACGAAGATCGCAACGCCCGCATTCGGTAAGACAGAAGTCTTGATCGATCAGCGGGGTGGTCACGGTGCTTGTCACGGAGACTCAGGTGGGCCAGCGAGCGTGACGGTTGGATCAAAAATCTACCTCTTCGGTGTGACGAATCGCGGATACCCTGAAAACGCGCCTGACGATTGTAAACAATTCAGCGTTTACACGAACATCAATGCGCATAAATCTTTTGTCTCTCAAGCAGCGGCTGAGCTACGGAAAGTGGCAGGAACGACTACGAACTGGCCACGAAACTAAGTCTGTTGAAAAAAGCTGAATCAGAGGGCGGACTTGATGCACCAAGTCCGCCCTTTTTACTTCCTTGACCCGGTTGCGGACCGGTTTATATACCCGAATACATAATGCATTGTTTTCGAGCATTCACGATTCGCCTTGCGCTCTCATGCGCGGTTCTTACTTCTACGCTTTCGAGTGCTCAGGCTGCATTTCGCGTGATCAGCGATATCGATGACACGATCAAGATCACAAGCGTACATAATCCCATCTCCACAATCTGGAATACGATTTTCGAAATGAAGGCATTTGCCGGAATGCCTGAACTCTATCAGGCGCTTATGAAGCAAACGGATTTTAAATCGATCGATTACGTGTCAGCGGCGCCCCTGATCGTTGAACAACGCTTCAACCGCTTTCTAAGAACCCGAGGATTTCCTGAGGGACGGCTCCATCTTCGGGCGGGAAGCGCGGAGGATCGACAGGAGTATAAGCTCCGCGTGATTCGGGACCTGTTGAAAGAGTTCCCAGACGACGAATTTATTTTCTTGGGCGATGATCAGGAGCTCGATCCTACGATTTACTTTACACTCTATTTGGAAAATCCAGGTCGAGTACGCGAAATCTATATTCGTTCGGTGCGCCAGTCCCGAATGCCTTCAGCGATTTACACCTTTGTTACCGCATTTGATGTCGCTCGAATGGAGTTTGAATTTCTTCGAATGAATCTGAGCGACACAGAGACGGTGGCTGGTGCCGTTTTGAAAGAAAAGCGCGATGGGCGCGTATTACCTGATTTTCAATCGTGTCCGCTGCCTCCGATCGTGAAGACACCGAATGAACGCGTCATTGAACTTCAGAAACAAGTCGATACCCGTATCAACGGGATCTGTGAGCGACGCGCGATTTACCCGCTCGTGGGCGTGAACTAAGACTTTTATCTTGTCGATTCGAGGGCTTCAGATAAGCTTTTTCCATGCCCGCATGGCTTGAACCGTATCTTAATGGAAACAATCCGCTCTTCTATCCGATCGTCTTCTTAGCGCTACTGGGCGCGGGATTAGGATTTCCAATCTCAGCTGATCTCGTCCTCCTCACCGTGGGTTACATCGCTTATCAGGGACATGCGGAATACCTCATTCTCATTCCACTCACCATTTCTGCGATTCTTCTGAGTGACGCTTGTATGTACTTCATTGCGAAATCATTCGGCCTAAAAATTTTAACGGTGTGGCCCTTCAAGAAGGTGATCACTCCCGCTCGAATCGATAAGGCGCGCGAAAGCTTTAATATTCATGGATATCGAATCGTTTTCTCGGCGCGATTCATGCCCGGTATCCGCACGGTCTTTATGTTCACGTCTGGGCTCTTGGGCCTTCGCTTTTGGAAGTTTATTCTTCACGACCTAGCAGGAGCGATCATCGTGGTTCCGCTCACCATTTATTCGATCAAGTGGGTGGCAGGAAATAAGGATTTGATTCTAGAACAACTCCACAAATTTCAGTTTGTGGCGCTGGGTTTAGGCGTCGCGTACGTGGCTTATCGATGCATGCGAAAAAAACGTGAGAAGACTATCTCTTCTTAGAGCGTCTTTAAAAACTCGATCAGATCGCCGCGCTTTTCACCTTCTAAGAGGTAGACGCCATTTTTAACGAAAATTCGCTCATCGTGACCACTATTCGATAAACCGGGTTTAGTCGTGTCGTAGAATCGAGCCTTCGATTTGAACCACTCCTTCGGAGTTTTCTCTCCAAGCGGATAACCACCGCACTCCCAGTCATAATCCCTTTCGCGATCCACGATCTCACCCGGCTGGTAGGACTTCGGACGCTGAGATGCGGGCGTTAAGACGGCGCAAAGGTTTGGAGCGCTGTTATTGTGAAAATAGGGAAAGCGAGCCCAAATACCAACCAGCGGCGGTGGAACATAGCCGTTTTGTGGCTCAAGTTTGATTCCAAACTCCTTCAGGATCGCAAGTGGATTGAGCGCCTCGGCGACCCATTGTCCAGCCTTCGCGCGATTTGGATCCGTACCGACGTTAATCACTGGTGTATCCATGTGATATCGCACTTCCGCGGTTTTCAGCTGCTCGACCAGAGGGAGCGATTCTGCGTTCGGCAGAGACCAGTTTTTAACGTAAGATCCGTGACACTTAGAGCACATGGTTCCAAAGAGCGCTTCGCCCTTTTTCGCTCGAGCTAACTTCAGCTTCTCTGCGGGATAAAACTCTGTGATAAGCGGCGCTTCGCTTGAAAAGACTGCAGTCGCGTACTCGTCGATCATTTGTGGGCGCTCTTTCAGGAAATTTGAGAGTGCCTTCAAGTCGGTGCCCCGACCGATCTCGTTCCAAATGATATTTGTGTAGATCGGATTTCCAGAAACAACAGCACCGTCTGCAGTCCAGCGATTCTTATATTTAACGTTCCACCACGGCATGGGCTTACTGTCCGCGATGAATTCGCGAACGGGATTCGCGCGAGGACTCTTTTCCAGATCTGGATTGAACGTCGCCCACTCATCGATATTTCGGTGCGTGAGAGAAAGGACAACCTGAGCGACAGCGGAATCTAAACCTTCTACCGTTGGCGTACGGGCTTCAATCGCTCGAGCTCTTTCGCGAAGTTGTTTGTAGATCGCGAGTTCTTCTTTGGAAGGATTCATGACGAGGTTGAAAAGGCCTGGCGAGAGCTTTTCGGTGATCTTTTTACCTTGAACGAAAAACTCGTTTGCGCGTGGAAAGCGATTCGTCATTCCGAGAATTCGTTTACCGAAAATTTCACCCGCGTGGCAGGTGGCGCACGACAGCGTCAGCGCTTGAGCGCCGTTAAAATCGAAAGTCGATGCTCCCATTCGGAGAGTCGGACGAGCGGTGCCTGGGTACGGGATCTCGCCTTGGGCCGGATTCGCGGGATAGGAGTGGAGTCCCAGCCAGGCAAATAGATCGTCGGTCGATTTTATTTTCATGGTCGAGCCAAAAATCGTCTTCAGGATGGCTTTGATCGGATCGGGCTGACGTTCATCTAAGAATGATCGAAGGGATTCCCACGGACCAAGTGCTCCCGAAACTTCGATCGGGTAGTTGAGCGCATGAATTTGCCCCTGGCGTTTATAGCGCGCGAGCGTTTCGGCATCCCAGCCGTATGGGTTCGATCTCGGAGCGAGGACCAGTGCGCCGGCAGACCAGTCAGGAGTAATCGGAGTAGGTTCTCCAAAAGCAGAACACGATAGCAACAGCAGGACGACTCGAAGGTACTTCATAGGATTTCTCTCTATTGCACAGCGTTTATCGAATCGGGGGATGAAATCCAACGAAAGCTTTCGTAGGATCATGAACATGAAAAATTCTCTGATTTCCGCCTTCGCTCTGAGTTTCTGCTTCGCGTGTTCGACGACAAAAACCCCTGATTTCTTTCATCAAACTCCGGAGGAGCGATCCATCTCTGAGGCCTTCGGTTCGACATGGGTTGTCTCCACGCAAGGCCGCACAGCGTCGGGCGCAGTCCGTGAGGTGATCGAAAAAGGTGGAAATATTATTGATGCTGCGATCGCAGCTTCATTCGCAATTTCCGTCGAGCGTCCTCAATCTACTGGGCTCGGTGGCGGCGGGTTCCTTCTGTATCGTGAAGCGAAATCTGGAAAAGTATGGGCAATTGATTTTCGTGAACGTGCACCTCTAAAGGCTCACGAGAAGATGTTCCTGGATGAAAAAGGAAATGTGATTCCAGATAAATCGACCGCCGGCACCTTTTCGGTGGGTGTTCCCGGACTCGTCATGGGGATGAAGGAGCTTCACAAAAAATTTGGAAAAATCGCGTTTTCTAAACTCGTCGATCCTGCCATTCGACTCGCGGAAAACGGCGTCACCGTATACCCGTATCTCGCAAACGCCCTTTCTGAGGAGCAAGGAACGCTTTCAAAATTTAAAGACTCTGCACGTATTTTTTTGAAGTCTGATGGGAAACCGTATGTGCTCGGAGAAAAGATCATTCAGAAAGATCTGGCTGAGAGTTTAAGAAAAATCGCTAAAACGCGGGGTCAAGATTTCTACACAGGTTCTATCGCGCGCGCGATCGTCAAATCTACTGGTGGTCACATCTCGCTGCAGGATTTAAAGAATTACAAGGTGAAATGGCGTGAGCCGGTTCGGGGTTCGTTTAAAGGTTTCGAAATCGTTTCGATGCCACCGCCCAGTAGCGGTGGGGCGCACGTCATCGAAATCTTAAACCTCCTTGAGAAGGAAAGCCTTCGTGAGATGGGATTCCAATCTCGTGATGCTCAGCTGAAAACCGCAAAAGCCATGCGATTCGCATTTCTAGATCGCGCTCGTTACATGGGTGACCCTGATTTCGTAAAAGTCCCATCGCAGACGCTCATCTCGAAGCAGTACGCGGACTCGATTCGAGCAAGCGATGCGTGGAGTTCAGAAAAACTCGATGCTGATGCTTTTTCTAAAAAGTGGCCCGTTCTTCCGGAGAGCTCCGATACGACGCACTTCTCGATCATGGATGCAGCCGGAAACACCGTCGTGTCCACGCAGACGATCAATGGCTGGTTTGGTTCCGCGATGGTGGCCGAAGGCACAGGTATTCTACTCAATAACGAAATGGATGATTTTTCCGCGAAACCCGGCGCATCCAATATTTTTGGCGCGATTGGGAGTACGGCGAATGCTGTGAAGCCGGGTAAAACCCCACTCAGCTCGATGTCTCCAACGATTGTGCTGAAAGATGGCAAACCCATTCTTGCGCTCGGCGCACCGGGCGGAACTCGAATCATCACTTGTGTCGCTTCGGTCATTCTGAATTATCTAGAATACGGTCTTTCGCTTTACGATTCGGTTTCTGCCCTCAGGATTCACCAACAGTGGAAGCCTGATGAACTGAAAATGGAAGAGGGGTTTAATCCCGCACGCATTCGCGAAATGGAAAAGGCCGGGTGGGTCGTGAAGACTGGTAAACCGGGCTGCGCCGTCATGGCCGTTTCGAAAGAAGGAAATCAGCTTCACGGAGTTTCAGAGCCGCGCGATTTCGGCCAAGCCCTAGGATTCTAATATGAGTCGAATCGGATGGGTGACGTG
>CAYOJT010000112.1:9113-9466 GCA_964404365.1 uncultured Bacteriovoracaceae bacterium | reverse complement strand
TGTGCGGATAACGGAGTGGGAGAATGTTCGAATCAAGAAGAAGAGGTGAACAACGTCGACTGGAAGTTGAAGAAAAGCTTTAAGCCTGCAGTTGAAGGCATGCGTGTCGAGGACGCGAATACTCTCCCCATCGAACTCGACCAACTTCTGGGTGAAAACTGTCACACGCTTCTGGGAACGCGTGTGATCAGCGCGGATTTCCAACCCGATTCGATCCAGATCGAAGTCGAGAAGACCTACCGATCGAACGTGGAGTGTCTGACGGAACTCGATTCGCTCTCGGATCTCACTTTCAACGTGAGACAGATTCACTCTTTCGTGAAACGTAAAAATCTCATCTCTAAAGACTATGA
>CAYOJT010000112.1:0-9103 GCA_964404365.1 uncultured Bacteriovoracaceae bacterium | reverse complement strand
TTCTCTACCCGCAGACCGATGAGAACACGTTTGGTTTCTTCACGACCGAGACTCATCGTCTTTCGATCGATTACTCGAACGAAGAAAAGGGCGATAAGGTGATGATGAACCGTTGGAACCCAACCCGTAAAATCATTCCTTACTACCTCACTGCTAACTTCTTTAAGCCTGAAAACGCAGCCTTGAAAGAAGCGACCCTGGAGTCGATCAATGCGGTAAACAACGCTTTAAAGGAAGCGAAAGTCGATCTTCAAATTCAGGTTTCGGATAAGAAGGACGCAAATTTCGCAGATGTCCGTAACAGCATGATCGTCCTGATCGAAGATCCACAGGCGAACGGAGTTTTGGGTTATGGTCCAGCGATCGCCGATCCTCGCACGGGCGAGATTCTTGCGGCCCGCGTGGTGATGTACGCAGGTACGATGCGTAGTCAGCTTCGTATGGCATGGAACGAACTCATCGAAGAAGAGAAGCTGAAGAACACCGGCACCGAGACGACGACCACGACCGCTCCGAAAGTCATCAAGCTCGGGAAGAAGAATCCGACTGTGCTTCCTCCGGAGCAGGAAAAAGCAAAAGAAGAAGCGCACGCCTTCGCGTCGTCTCTCAAGTCGGGCTTCAATCTCGAAGCTGTCTTGAAAGAGGCGGCTCTGAAGGGCGAGCGCGTCCCGGTTTCTGAGAAGGATGCCTCGGGTCCGTTCGTGAAGCTGAACGAGCGCTCGATCCAGCAGTTCCAAAAGGAATTGATGCTGATGCGTGAACGTTTCCCAGTTGAGGGGAAAATCCTCGACGAGGAAGACGTCCAAGCGAAACGCCACAATCAGGCGATCACGCTTGCGAAGTTCAACTACTACCCGATGGATCTCGTGAATCTCACGGGAGACCTGAAGCTTGCTTCGCTCGAGGGATTGAAAGAGCTTCCGCGTAAGCCGTGGGCCGATCTTTCGGACGCTGAACAGGAAAAAATCGTGAAAGTGATGCTCCCTTACATCTGGGTTCCAACACTCGTTCACGAGCTTGGGCACAACATGGGACTTCGCCATAACTTTGCGGGTTCTGAGGACAAGCCGAACTTCTACAGTGAAGAGGAATTAAAAAAATACGGACACTCCCATGCCATGGCCTACAGCTCGGTAATGGACTACTCCTACCGCTCGCTGAACGAGTTACGCGTGATGGGTAAATACGACGTGGCTGCTCTCCGTTACGCTTACCGCCGTGAGGTGGAGAAGAAGGACGGTACGATTCTGAAGTTGACGAAGCCGCTTGCGGAGTTGTCCGAAGAGGAGTCGTCGTCACTGAAGGACTTTAAATTCTGTACGGATGGTAACGTCGGTGTGAATCCAGGCTGCCGCCGTTTCGATGAGGGGACGACTCTCACTGAAATTGCGCAGAACCTCCTGAATGCCCACGAGGAGCGCTATAAGCTCAGGAACTTCAGAAATGGCCGTAAAAACTTTAGTATTACGACCGATAAGAACTACGTACAGCGTATCGCGGACATCTACTCCGATATGCGCCAGTTTTTTGAAGTCTACGACATGATCCAAACGCGTTTTGGAATTCCTGAAAATCACCCTGCTTGGGAAGCGAACGCTTTCTTGAAGGACGTGAAATCGGCGGTCATGATTTCTCGTAAAGCGATGCTTGAACCGGCGTCCGTTCCTTCGGTCCACTGCGTGGTCGAGAACGACGAAGGTATCGAAGCGGTTCCTATGGAAGCGATCGGTGGGGTCTACCCATCCTGTTTCCACGAGGAAGTCGTGAAGACGGCGAAAGAGGCCGGTTACTCAGTCGTTGGCCAGTTCGGTCGACAGTTTACGAGCGAGAAATACACGACCAGCACCAATCCTTACGCCGATCAAATCGACGTGCGGGGTTACTGGGCGGATAAACTCCTGGGCCCGATCTTTCTGACTACGCGAACTTTGGGGATCTCTTCTTTCGATAAATACAGAGGAAACTTCCTGGATCGCGTGGGCGGGACTATCGGATCGGTTGTGAATTTGATGGACGGCTACCTCAACAACGAAGTGACGACGAATGTCGATGTTCAGTTGGCTGACGGAAGTACCGCGAAGTTGAAGGACTTCAAATTTTCTCCGAACGCTACTCATCGAATTCCAGCTCAGCCTTCGAGAGGGCTCCGCACAGCGCTTCGTCTGCCGAATTACGAGGTGCCATTTTCCCAAGCGCTCTTAACGAACGTTTTGGGTGAGATGTGGGATAGCACGCCTTCAACACTGGCGCGTGCGATGAGGAGCTACTACGGCATCTATGCAGAGCCGAAGTTCGGCGATCCGATTTCAAACTACAATGTGGTTGAAGTAGACGGTAAACGGTACTTCATTCACAAAGCAGAAAACGCGTTCGCAAACACGATCTACACGCAGCTTAAGATCGTGACGACTCTGGATCGCGTGAAAAAAGATCGAATGCTCTTGGTGCTGAAGGCCGCGCTGGAAGCTGAAAAGCCTGAGGAAGAGAAAAAGCCTACTGAAGGCGAGCCTAAACCGGCGGAGGAGCCAGTCGTGCTTACAGAGGCTGAGCAGGCGGCGGTCGCACTGGGATCGAAGGCGATCATTGCTTACTTGAACGACGAATTCCAGTCCGCGGGCGCTCTTCAGAACACGATCCGAATCATCGGTGAAGTGAATAAAGTCATCACTTACTAAGGGCACGGAATTCCGCAATGAAGGAATAGGGAGGAGCAGGACCCGTGGTTCTGCTCCTTTCGTTTAGCAGTCCTTCAATTGATCTCAGTGAGGCTCTTTACCTTCGACTCATCGTAAGTCAGGACAAGCGCGCAGCTGGACCGTTCAGGGTCAGTAGTAATAGGCGTATGCGCGGCCCGACGCGAGCGCAGTTGGGAGTGTTTTTCGCTTGGCGTACTCGGGCGCGAAATAGGCATCAGGCTTTGCGACCGGCGTACAGCCTTTTGAAATGGGGTTGATAGTTATCGTAATTTCGGAGCGTTTGCATTCGACTCGAAAGTCCGCCGGGCATTCTTCCTGATTTCGGGGGGGGTTGAGAAGTTTATTAATTAATAAAGCTCTCTGGGTATTATTTAGTAAATATGCAAGGTGCTCGACACCCATCCGAGGTATATTCAGGATCCGAGGCCTATGAACCAATCCACCCTGCTCACTCAAACCTGCGCGATCGAGTTTCTGAAAACCTGGTTACTCCTTCAGCGACAAAAGAATGCTCACTTCGGCACTCGAGCCGCCTGTAAGCTATTAGGAGTCGGGCACGGAACTATTTCGAACATCTTAGCCGGGCGTCGAAAGCTTTCCATGGGATTAGCCGTGCGCATGGCTGAAAAGATGAACTTAGATCTTCGGGCTAAGACTCATTTTTTATTGTTGAACACTTTGAATGAAATGGATTCCGAGCGCCTCCAGAGTGAAATCCAAAAACGGATTCGCTCAAATGCTGAAGATCATTTCGAGATCTGGGACGCGCTTTTTGTAAGTTTAGGGTATGGGGCGGTGGATGTTGATCAGAAGCGCCTGCTCGCGCGAAGTCTCGAAGAAGAGATTCATCAACACTGGCAAATACGGCAGAGGTCGAAACTTCAAAGCGAGGCGCTGACTGCGGCTCCGCTCTAAAGTTTCGACCTGTTTCTGTCATCGACGCACGTTTCTAACGCCGAAAATTCCACGCGACAATTCGGGTTTTCTTTTGGCCATGGAGCATTTCGATGAGCCGCATGTCTGAAGTTTTAGCCTGAATCAGGGCCTTCTCGATCGCGGGCAGGTTAGTCTCTTTTGAGACTAGGGTTGTGAACCAGTGGACCTGTTTTGCGTAAGCTTTACTCTCAGAGATCATCCGCAGAATGAATTCGCGCTCACCCCCGTCGGTGACAATCTCCGATTCCCTTCCCCCAAAATTCAGAGTGGGTTTTTTCCCTTTATCCTTACCAAGATTCTTCCATTTTCTTTGTGATCCTGCGGCCGCTTCCTCGAGGGATGCGTGAAACGGGGGATTACAAAGGGTGAGATCATAACGTTCGCCGGGCAGAATGATTCCTGAAAAGATTTTGCGAGGATGGGTTTGTTCCCGTAACTCGATATGGGATGCAGCTTTCGGGTTCGCGCTTAGATTATTTTTCGCGGCCATTAGCGCAACCGGATCTGAATCACTTCCCGTCACATGCCAGTCGTATTCGCTTCGAGCGATGAGGGGATAGACGACGTTAGCGCCCGTGCCGATATCGAGAACACGAACGGAGGTTCCGGTAGGAATTTTCCCTCGATTTTCTTCAGCGAGGAGGTCAGCGATCGCATGGACATAGTCTGCGCGCCCCGGAATGGCCGGACAAAGGTAACCTTCAGGGACATCCCAGTTTCCGACACCGTAATCGGCTCGGAGGATCGCGTGATTGAGCGCTTTTACTGCTTTTGGATCGTCAAATAAGATGGTCGACTCGCCGTCAGGATTTTTTCTGATGAAGGGCTCGAGCTGCGGGCTAGCGGCGACTAAACGTTTGAAGTCGTATCGGCCGCGATGTTTATTTCGTGGGTGATGGTTGCTCCTTTTCATGGATTTAGGATGCGTGAATGGAGGGGGCGATGTCCATAGGCTACTGTTCAGAATCCAAGCATTCATCCTTATAATCCACTTTTAGATTGATGTTTGTTCTTCGATTGGCGAGCTTGAATGGCAGGGTGAAATGTAATGTCCTTCAGTCGTCCTTCGCGTGAAAAGTTCAAACCCAATTCCACCGTAATAAAGCTAGGCTTTGTTTCATTCCTTGGCGACATCTCGAGCGAGATGCTCTATCCCATTACGCCGATATTCTTAACGGTAGTACTCGGCGCATCCGCATCTAATCTTGGACTCATCGAGGGCGTCGCCGAAGGGGTGGCGAGTCTTCTGAAAACCTATTCGGGTCGTTGGTCGGATCGAATAGGAAAGCGTAAAATATTTGTGAGCGTCGGATACCTCTTCGCGGCACTCGCTAAGCCCATGACGGGCCTGGCCTCTTCTTGGGGGCATGTGCTTTTTGCGAGGAGTTTTGATCGGGTAGGGAAGGGTCTCCGATCTGCTCCCCGCGATGCGCTCTTGGCCGATTCGGTTTCCCGAGAATTTCGGGGGGCGGCTTTCGGATTTCACCGAATGATGGATACGCTTGGGGCAGCGCTCGGTCCGATTCTCGCGATTCTTTTTTTGAATCACCATTCAGATCCAGAACACCTTCGGTGGATGTATTATTGGGCGCTCATTCCGGGCGTCCTTGCTTTCCTGTTAGTCCTTACGGTTCGCGAGGCGGAGGTCGGAAAGAAGGTCGAGAAGGCGGCCCCCGAAGCTGTGAAAAAGCCGCTCACCCGTCCATTCAAAACCTATCTTTGGGGCTGGGGCATTTTTTCGGTTGCGAATTCGAGCGACGTATTTCTAATTCTCGCTGCTCAGCGGTCCGGGCTTACGATTACTCACACGATCGTTCTCTATGCGTTTTATAATTTGTTCTACGCGATCATGAGTCCTTACTTTGGTTCTCTTTCGGATCGTCTAGGTCGAAAGAAGGTTTTAATTCTTGGGCTCATTCTCTTTTCGATTGTTTACGGAAGTTTCGGTTTTGCGACAGCGGCTTGGCAGTTTTGGGTTCTATTTGGACTTTATGGGATCTACATGGCCGCGACCGACGGGGTGGGAAAAGCATTTGCCGTGGATCTGATTCCCGAAGAATTAAAAGCAACCGGCCTCGGAATTCTCGGAACCGTCACGGGTTTCGCCACTATCTTCGCCAGCTTCATCGCGGGTGTTCTTTGGGATCATGTCGGAAAGAGCGCTACCTTCCTTTACGGAATGAGCGGCGCGATCATCGCTGCCTTGATTTTATTGCGCTTGCCATCCTTTCGCGACGAGTCAGTTTAAGAAGCTCCTATCCCTCTTCGAGAATGAGTGGCACATTTTAAGTACGCCTTATGACGACCCACTCGAACTCGAAAATAGATCTTCAGAATGAAATCGAAGCCCCACGTGAACTTCGTGAGTTGATCCGATGGGTGTTTGGTACACTCGGAAAAGTAGTAGCCACTCAGGCGGGCGAGCCCCTCTTTCAGATCATCGAGAGCATTCGCGCGCGAATGGCTTCGCTCCGAGATTTGGATGAGGTGAAGGTTTATGAAGCGCTACAGCTGACGATGAAGGAACTGCAGGCGCTCAGCTCAACCGAGAAGATGGATGCTGCGCGTGCGTACTCCATTATGCTCGAACTCATGAATTCGTGCGAGAACGCATATCGAAGTCATCGCCTGATTTTAAGAATGAAGGCAGTGAACCGCGGCGAGAAAAAAGCGGTATCGGAAAGCACGCTTGAGAAGCCTGATGCCATCATCTATGTTTTAACAGCGCACCCGACTGAGGCCCGCGCTCCTTCCAGTATCCAGTCTTTTCACATCGTGCAGCGAATCCTGATTGAGTCGCTTGAAGGTACGACGCCGCGAGAGCGACTCGAAAATCGACTCTTCCACGCCATTAACCTGGCTTGGAAGGTGCCGATGATTCGCGCGAAGGCCCCGGAAGTGAGCGATGAAGCCGATCACATCTTTTCCACTCTGTTAAACGAAGAGATTCTGGAGAGCGTACTGCTTGCGAGCCGAGAAGTCGTGCCGGTCTATATTCGAAGCTGGGTCGGTGGCGATAAGGATGGCCATCCAGGCGTCGATGAGAAAATGCTCCGGAAAAGTTTGACCTCTTCTCGAGTGAAACTCGCCGAGTATGCAGAAAAGCTCATCTCACAAGTTCAGGACACCGATTCGCGAATGCCCGATGCGCCTCTTCACAAGAGCCTCACTCAGCTCATTCGTCTCGTGAAACTCACGCACACGATCTCGAGTTCGGACGGGGGCGTAATTGTAAAACTTCGCGAAGAGATCGGACGCATTTCTGCTTTGTATCAGGAGTTAGTCGGCGCAGTTCATCCGAAGCTCGTCCTCCTCAAACAGCTTCTTCATATCTTTCCAGGTTTCGTCGTTCCACTTGAGCTGCGTGAATCCTCGGACGTTCTCATGAAAGGTGAGCGCGAGGGCGAAGTCCTGGCCATTGATCGCATGCTTCAAGCGATCGGCGAGATTTCAGCAGGCGGTGACCCGCGCTGGTATGCGCGGGGCTTTATTGTCAGCATGACCAGTGAAGTGGTGCATTTAAAAACGGCCGCGAACGCCGTTCGCCGGGTTTTCGGTCAGGTAAAAATTCCGGTGATTCCTCTCTTTGAGGAAGTCGATTCGCTGAATCGCTCTACCGAAATGGTGCGAGACCTCTGCCAGGATCCTGAGTTTAAGGAGAATGTGCGCAACCATTGGGGCGGTCATTTCGAAATTATGGTGGGGTACTCGGATTCTTCGAAAGAAGGCGGAGTATTTCCGAGTCGCCTTGCGATCGCTCGAGCCATGAATCGCCTCGATGAAATTTGTAAAGAAGAGGGGATTAAGCCTCTTTTCTTTCAGGGGTCGGGCGGGAGCGTAGATCGCGGTGGAGGAACCGTCCGTGATCAAACCGCCTGGTGGCCACACTCGGCTCTTAAGATGTATAAGGTCACGATTCAGGGTGAGATGGTCGAGCGCTCGCTTTCGACGCGCGAAATCGCCCGCGGCCAGATCGAGAAGGTTTTTAGCAGTGTTTCGGAATCTCTTTCGAGTGCGATCGTGGCGCCTCATCTCCCGATACTCGATGAATTCGCTCGCGAAATAAGCGTGGCTTATAAGTCGATGGTTAAGCGCGAAGAGTTTTTAGAACTGATCGAGAAAGCTACCCCTTACCGAGATTTGAGTGAACTCAAAATGGGATCGCGGCCCGCCAAGCGTTCGGTCCACGTTTCTGTTCAGGGTCTGCGGGCGATTCCTTGGGTCATGTGCTGGACTCAAACGCGAATTTTATTTCCTACCTGGTGGGGTGTTGGAAATGCTTGGAAAACAGCGAGCGCCCCGAAGCGCGACGAATTGAAACGTGCGTTTCGCGAAGAGCCCGTATTTTCTTCTTTCGTTCGGGCGTTAGGATTTACATTGGATAAAGTCGAGCTTCCGGTTTGGAAACTTTATATTGAGAGAAGTGGGATGAAGAGCGAGCTCGCTCAATCCCTTTATTCAGAATTTAAAGCGGAGTATGAGGAAGCAGTGCATTTCGTTCAGGCAATGAGCGGTGAGGAGAACTTGCTTTGGTTTAGTCCCTGGCTTGGTGAAAGTATTCGTCTACGCTCGCCGATGATTCATCCGTTGAATTTGCTCCAAATGATTGCGCGCGAGGATCGAGATATTCTTTTACTTCGCTGGACGGTTACGGGCATCGCGAGCGGTATGCTGACTGCGGGTTGATCATTGCACTTATACCGCAGTTGGGACGGCGTGGGTCGAATTCGACACAATTTTCCACAGAATGAGTTTTTGCGACAATAGAGGCTCAGGCTGGATTTATTCCATCGGGAGTCAGGCAAATCTTGGATCAACTGATTAAAGACACTCGTTCGCGATTATTTATTTGCGTGCTCGTTCTGAGTACGGCTATCGGTTGTGTGCAGTTGCCTGCAGAAGATGAACCGAGCCCATCTCCTTCGTCACTGCCTCGGTCTACGACTATCCCGGCGCCGACTCGAGTTCCTACTCTGACTCCAGCTCCAACTCCAACTCATGTTCCCACATTGACTCCCTCTGCGCCTACTCCGACCCCTTCGTTTTCCCGTGTCTGCGGTAGCGCAACCGAAGGGGGTGCGATAGCAATTACATGCCCTGCAGGCCTCAGTATCTCGAGCGTCGAGTTTGCAAGTTTCGGAAACCCGGGTGGATCCTGTGGCGGATTTAATTTAGGGTCATGTCACGCGGCGAGTTCTGTGTCTCAAGTGAGCGCTCTTTGTAACGGGAGATCCGCGTGTACGATCGATGCTACAAACGCGATTTTCGGCGATCCCTGTTCGGGAGTGGTCAAAGAGCTTAGAGTTCAGGTTGTATGTGGAAATGGTTCGCCATTGCCTACGCCAACGCCTACACCTTCAAACTGTACGACGCCGACATCGGTTTCCGCGGCGAGATATTTCGTCGCTCCGGATGGGAACGACGGAAATCCTGGAACCTACTGCGCCCCATTCAGAACTTGGGACAAGCTT
>CAYOJT010000111.1:0-9490 GCA_964404365.1 uncultured Bacteriovoracaceae bacterium | reverse complement strand
GTCGTGATTTTCCAACCCGTGAGAGACTTCGGTGGAATCAGCATCGCAAAGTTCGTTTTCCCGCAGGCGGATGGGAAAGCCGCAGTCACATAATGTTTTTTGTGATCAGGGCTCTCAACACCCAAGATCAGCATGTGCTCAGCAAGCCATCCCTCTCGGCGAGCCATCGTGGACGCGATTCGAAGAGCAAAACACTTCTTACCCAAAAGGGCATTTCCGCCGTAGCCCGAACCATAGGACCAGATTTCCTGCGTTTCTGGATAGTGAACGATGTACTTTGTTTCTTTGTTACATGGCCACTTCAAGTCAGCCTGACCGTTCGCTAGAGGATATCCCACGGTGTGAACGCATTTCACGAACGAGCCGTGCTCGCCCATCACATCGAGAGCACCCTTACCCATACGGGTCATGATTTTCATATTCACAACGACGTAAGGTGAATCCGAGAGCTCGACACCGATTTGAGAAATCGGAGAGCCAAGTGGCCCCATTGAGAAGGGAATCACGTACATCGTGCGACCACGCATCGAACCCTTGAAGAGCGGATTCAGGGTAGATCGCATCTGCGCTGGGGCCATCCAGTTATTGGTAGGGCCAGCGTCTTCTTGTTTTTCGGAACAAATAAAAGTTCTGTCCTCCACCCGCGCCACGTCGGATGGATCAGAGCATGCTAGGTAGGAGTTCGGGCGCTTCGCTTCGTTTAATTTCGTGAGCATTCCGCTCTTCACCATCTTGGCGCAAAGCGAGTTGTACTCACCTTCACTTCCATCACACCACATCACTGCTGCAGGCTCACAAAGGGCTGCCATTTCCTGAACCCAAGTGAGTAATTTCTGATTCTTAGTATTTGGAGTGAGAGATGCCATAATCGTTTCCCCGCTCGCTCATGAATGGCGAGAACTGGATTAAATAAGTTGACTACGTGGGAATATAAAAACGCGCCGATGCCCGAAAAGCCACGGTTTTTTCTTCAGGATTTGGCGAGGGGCATCGCTTCGGTAAAAGGCTAAAAATACGAGTAAATTTTGGGTCAACTTGTCCCACTCGCGTTCGATCTTAAACCCTCACCACAGCGCGATGCGTTAGGGTGCCTATTTCTCACTGACTGACCGTAAATCGAAAAGGATACGCGACTTCGATCGTCCCGGCGTCCGCGATCGGATCAAAGCGAATACCTTGAATCGTCTTCACTAAACACTCTGCGACCCCGGGCAGCTGAAAAGTGTCGAGGATCACTTTAGGGTCGTTCTTTACCGAGCCGTTACTCTGAATAAGCCACCCGATTTTAATGGTCCCACTTTTTTGAGAGCGCTTCTCCGCTTCGCTTAAGTGATTAAAAGCCGACAAAAAACATGCGCGAGAAATCTCGCGTTTCTCTTCGACTTTCTCGGTGATGCTTTTGCTCTTAGCTGACGAATCTAAAAGCGCGGTGCGCTCATGCTCGGCCGAGCTGCACCCCAGGAGAGTAACGAGAAGCACTGCGAGTGAAACCTTCATCCCCTTAAACCTTCAATTCCAAACACATGTCCCAAGGGATCTTTCATCTGACCCATGTAACGTTTCGTTCCTTCAATATGAAGCGGGCCGCGATACATCACGCATCCCATCTTCTCTGCGTGGTGGATAAAGCGATCAAAGTTTTCGACACGCCAGTAGGGAATCGCGCCACCCGTAGAGACGGGGTTCTTTTCATCCCCTTTATGGAAACAGAACTCGATGTCACCGACCTTGATCATCGAAAAAACTCCGGTCACTTCCTCACTCGGATCAAAGGGCAAACCTAATAGCCGCGAGTAGAAATCGCGGGCCTCCTTCACATCTCGGACACTTAGGTAAATTTGGGCGATCGATTTAAACATAGGTAAAACTCTTATTCGATCGTGTATTTAAATGGGTAAGAAACCTGGATAGTACCCCCAGCCCTTGGGGCCTCAAATTGGATCGACTGAACTGTCTTCGATATACAACGAGTAATGGCAGGGACTTTTACAGAATCCTGAAGCAGTTTCGGTTCTTTTTTTACCCAACCATCGGCTTCGATCGTCCACTCTAAGCGGATCAAGCCACCTCTGAATTTCTCAGCTTCCTTTACGGGCAGTCTTGCATTTTCAAAACAAAGCTTAAACGCATCGCGCTTTTCTTCAATCCTAGAGGAAACTATTGATTCTTTTTTATTCGCACCGATTTCACTCGACGAACAAGCTGAAATCATTAGCCATAAAACAAATACTGAAAACCTCATAATTAGTCCCTCGCTCAAGACTTACGAAATTTTTATGTTTAACAAAACTTCAAGGGCATCAAAAGCCGCTTGTACTTCTTGGAAAAACTTCACATCTCGTAAATCATCGAACTTCAGATCATCGCGGTAATATTTTTCTACCCAAGCGCGGAGCTCTTTCTCGCGAGCATCGTTAAACCAAAAGTTCGGGTTCACGGCTTTTCGTTCGGCATCACTCATGACGACGCGGAGACGGAGGCATGCAGGTCCGCCTCCATTTTTCATCGACTCCTTTAAATCAAAATATTGTACTCGCTTGATTGGCGTTCCGCTCGACAGGAGACTTGCTAAATAAATCGAAACCGAATTTGAATGCTTACACTCCTCGGGACAGATGAGCGCCATTTCACCATTTGGGAGCGTCACGAGCTGAGAATTAAACAGATAGGTCCTGACCACTTCAGCGAGGGAAACTTGTGACTCATGAACTTCGATCCAGTGGAGCGGCCGACCACCTCTCCAAGCCGCTTGAATTTGTTTTTTCACCTCAGCTTGAGAAACGAACGCCTTTTGATGGGTGAACATCACGTTTTCATTCATGACGGAGATCACATCATTATGAAAAACTCCGGCATCAATGGCTTCGGGGTTTTGCTGGACAAACTGCACGCGCGCAAAATCCAGTCCATGCGTAGTAGCGATCGCGTGCGAAGCTTCGAGCGACTGGCGCGCTTCGAACTTCGACGGCCGCGCGAATGAATCGGGCGACAGAACCCCTTTTCCGAAGACGAATACTTCGATTCCATCCCCCCCGTGACTATCGCAGAGACGCCCATGATTTGCGGCTCCTTCATCGCCAAATGAAGAGTGAACTAAAGGATGATGAATAAAGGACGAACCCGGAAAAACAACCTGAAGATTTAAAAGCGTCGCAGGACCTTCCACCACACGATGAAATTTCGAAGACAAGTTCGCTGCCGTGAAATGAATTTTCCCATCCCGCGTATCAACTGACGGAGAAACGGTTGCAGCGTTCGCAGTCCACATGGACGAGGCAGAATAAACAGCAGAAAGTAGCTTCGGAGCGGCCTGAAACGCGCCCTCAATCACCCGAGCGTCGTTCCCAGCAAATCCCAGCGATCGTAAAACTTCCAAGCGCGGCCGACGCACCGGTGGAAGAAATCCTTGAGAGACTCCAAGCTTCGAGAGCGCAGACATTTTCGAAATTCCTTGAAGAGCCGCGCGTTTGGGATGGGACAAATCCAACGCATGTGTCATCGACGCCACATTCCCCTGCGAATGACCGGCGTAATGATGAGTTGGACCGACGAGTCCGTCGAAGTTGGTTTCCAAAAATCCTGTATCCATTTGAAATAGTTTCGCATTCTCTGAATCGTGAAGAAAGCTTTCGAAATGAAACCCCTTTCGTTTATTTATACACGACGCGTCAAAGACCCCTTAGACTTGTATTTAGGGGGAAAACTCAATGCCTGTTTTAATCGTAGTCGCCGTGATCGGGGTTATGACCGCACTCTATCAGTGGGGTTTGGATCACTGGAATACTCAGACTAAAGCTGCTCCCATCGCTCAGGTCGTGAAAGCGCCTGAAGCTAAGAAGATTGTAAAACACGCTCCGAAGAAGGCGCCTCGCGAAAAGGCGCTCGATCTGCGCATTCCGGATGATCCTCGTGAGCTACTCGCCGGCGCCATGGATGATCGAGTACTCTCCAGGAAAGCAGAGCAACTCCGCCGCATGCACCTCAACTATTGGATGAAAAAGGACGCTGCCCGAGTGGTCCGCGTTTTCAAAAGCGCATTCCGCGAAGCGACCTGGGATCGCGATTCGTTCTTACAACTCGAAGTTCTCGAGAGCTCGAAGGATAATCCACAACTCGCCCACATGGGGAACGAGCTCGCAAAGGACTACCTGAAAACTCACTTTCAGGAAAATTTAGAGATTCGCGACGGCGCGGACTTAAACGTGTTCGTGACTGCCGTGAAGATCGTGGTCGAAAATTCGACTCATGATCCAAAAGCTCGCATGAAGAAGATGCTCGCCTATTCCGAACGCCTTCCGGAAGGTCGCTGGAAGACCGAAGCGGGTCTCGCATTTTCGAATTTGGATCGTTTCCTCGGTCGCTCTCGCAAGAAAGCCATTGCGAAAGTCCCACAGGACATGATCGTGGAAGAACAATGGAATTCTGAGAACTAAGCCTGGGTAGTATTAGTTTTCTCCCAAATAAAAGGGCCCGCGGATCACTCCGCGGGCCCTTTAAATTTAAATCGGGATTGAACTCAGCAGGAGTAATCCACGCCTGAAGCGATCTCGTAGATGATTTTCTTTGCCTTATCGATCACGAGGATCGTGGTGTAAATCATGCCGCAGCCGGACTCACCAAATCCATTGTAACCAAATTCAACGCCGCTCTGTTGGAACAGCTTCTTGCCTTTAGAGAGGTGGGAAAGCATCTCGTTCAGATTGATCGTCGTTTCGTTTGCTTCGGCTTCTTCGCGAAGCTCATCGATCATTCCACCTACCACTCCGAAAGCTTCTTTCATCGAAGTAGAGCCAAACGTCGTTTCGTCCGACATCTGCACATCATTATTATTCATTCTCAGGTCTTCGATTTCGAGTTCCTGCTTTTTTGCGTAATCAAGCAGCATTTCTTTTACGTTATTACCTTTTACCTTCATCCCTTTTACAGTGACGGTATAATTGAGTGCTTTCGCGAACTCAGCGGTAGCTTGTTGAATGGCCTTGGAATTCACTTCGGTCGCATTCGCGACTCCGAACGTAGTGAGCATGAGAAACAGAACGATTTTTTTCATATAAGACTCCTCAGTTAACAAAACAAAATGAAAGACAGGTCCGGCGTGGGTAACAAGCTAAATGCCACACTGCAACAGGGAGTCTGTTTTTTCTTTCGTAATGCGTCAAATTCATCTTTGATAGATAACGCTTTGCGTCAAGTCGAAGCTCGGTTTTGGACGTCCAAATCCCAAAACGAGAAACGGGCTAATCCCCCCCGCTACGATGGGATTAGCCCGCCCTACGCCATCTTCGACGAATCAAAGATGACAATCTTGCGATATGTACTCCCGAAAGATCGAATCGAACGTATCTTGGGTGTAGGGCTTACAACCGTCGTAAGCCACCGCAGTGGACTGATAAGACTGAATACAACCGGTACGAATCGCCGTTTCACAGACTGGCAGCGGCGCCTGCTCGAGGTATCCCGGCCCCATGAGCCCGTTTAAAGCGACACTCGCTGAGCAGTAACCGGTTGCTGAAATCTGTCCGACCGCGACGCCATCATCGAAACATCCACGGTCACAAGAGCGGTAAGCATCGGCCATGCGATTCCAAACTCGCATCCAAAATTTCGGTGAGCGAATACGCTCGCGAGCTGCGCGCTTGAATTCAGGCTCTGTCCGACTTCCCCCACCGACAGGAGGCGTTGCGGATTGGGCCATTGAAAGCACCATATTTGAAACCCGACGAAGCGATTCAGCCGCTTGTTCACAGTTCAGACCTGCCATCGCCTGGTTCACGATGTTTGCAGCAGAAATATCATCAGGATCTTGATTAAGCGGAGGAACCGGGCGCATCGGTCCCCGCGAAGGAGGGTTCATGACCGACACACATCTCCCAATTCGTGGATCAAGTGTTGTTCCTGGAGGACAACGTCCCCAAGGATCTGGCCTTGGAAGTGGAGGTGGCAGAGGTCGTCCCCCACGCGGATCAGGTTGAGGCGTTGGAGGGAGATGTCGCGGAGGAGGGGGTGGATTCACCACTCGCACCATCCGCACACCAGGTCTCGGCGTAGGATCCGCTTTCGCAAACCCCGTCAGTGCGAAGAGCGCATAAAGTGTGAGTGCCGCTATTTGAATTGTTTGCCCCCATGCCTCTTTACGCATGACCCACTCCTTTATTCGTTTTGATTTTCCGGGAGAATGTCGTCCTGCTCAGAGCCCCCCTCAAAGCCGGATTTCCCTGCATTCCCTCTCTGCGCGGTTTGTGCCAGCCGACCCGAGAAACGTCCGTAAAAACCACTGTGGCGATAAGCGCTAAAATTCATATACTTAGCGTTGGTTATTTGACTGAAACTTGAGGTTTTATAGACGCGAATCGGTGAAGAAAAATGCTCCTGGTTTCACTTCGCACCCACGGTTCCACCAAGCCGCACTGGCGCGGGGGCTCAGTTTGGATGGTTTCTTTTCCGATACGAGGGTGTGGAGCATTTCCAATCCAATGAATTTTCGCGCGGGCCGATCGGTGAACGGATTGTTCATCGCCTGGCTCTTTTCTTCATATTCCCCACTCTCCTCGCGGCCAACCCAGGAGAGCTCTATGCGTCTGAAGTGAGCTCAAGTGGATGCCTCACCCTGACCCAATCTGAAGAACAAATTCTAAATTCCATGCCCGAAAAACTCGCCGAACTTGTGCGCAAAAATAAAAGTCGACGTTTTCTCAGCATGAGCCCAAGAGACCGCGAAATTTTTGAGGATGCGCTCAACAGCTCGCTCGCTCATGGCGACGGATACGTCGTAAAAATTGAAGACCTCTCGATCATGGACGTGGTCTACATTTCAGCAACTCGCCTCGAAAATAATGTTCTAGAAATTCGATTTCCCGAAATCGCTTTAGAAGGGGTATCCATCGGGAAAACTCCGAAACGCATAAAATCCAACCCCGATTTCTTTAAACTTTTCTTCGTAACTTTAAACTGGGTCGCCACCAAAAAGGAACGACTCGCATTCACCGAGATCCGTTTTGTCGGAGAGACGATCGTCAATACCACACTGATCGATATGTTGGTCTCAATCGGCTTTTCTAAAGCAAGCTACGTTAAGGCCGTTTGCCCCGTCGATACCCTCCTTGGAGCACTGATTGGAATCATTGGAGGCGGGATTTACACCGTTGCCGCAGCAGACGACGAACCTGACGGTGCAGATATGATCAGAAATGTCGTTTTAGGGGGTACTGTAGGCATTGGGGGTGCGGTCACCCTCACCTGTCGATCGGGCAAGAAGGGTTTTGATTACGGCCTTACATTGAGTCTTAAATCCCCCCCCCCTAAAAGCCAACGTCCGTTCGCCTCTATTCGATTCCACGGACGTTAAACTCGAAGATGTGAAAATGGCCTGGGACTATCAGTTTCGCGACAGCGTCCCGGAAACCTACGTTTCCATCAAAAATTCGATCGAACTCCTGAATTCTTGGCAAACCGCCATCCGAGAAGGTGACACGCATCGTTTTGACCTTTTTCCAAACGAGGTTCGCTACACGATCAATGGGAAAACGATGGGATCGATTTCGGGGACGGAATTCCGAGACTCGATCTTGCTTCTCTTTTTTGGAGATCGACCACCGACGAAAGATCTGAAACGCGGTCTCCTGAGCGGTATGCAGAAAGGGCTGTCTGAATGAGTCGTCTTAAAACGTATTGTTACTTTGTCCTGGTTGCCATGATTGCAGCGACGACCTGGGCGAGCGTCGAAAAAGGCGTGTTTGAAGGTTTTCGACTCCTCTTTGCGGAACGTTGGGGGATCGCGACCCTCATGGACGCTTACTTCGCATTTTTCTTTTTTTCCGCTTGGGTCTTTTACAAAGAAGAGGCGAATTTGAAGCGAGGTCTTTGGTTTCTCTTCATCATCAGTTTCGGAAATATGGCAATGGCAATCTACGCACTGAAAGAGATGCGCCGTCTCGGCACAGGGATTTCTTGGAGTGAGTATCTTTCGTCACGCAATCCAAGCTAGAGTGAGGATGAATGAAAGCCTTTCGAGGAATCAAAAACATCATTCTCGATCAGCTGAAACAGGGGGTGGAGCCTCGGGTATTATCTTGGACCATTGCTTGGGGAATTACCCTCTCTCTCTTTCCGATATTAGGAGCAACGACGCTACTTTGTTTCTTGGTGGCGACCATCAAACGGTATAACCAACCCGTTATCCAAGCCGCCAACTACCTCTCCGCGCCACTTCAGCTCCTCTTGATTCCAGTTTTCATGAAGGCAGGCGAAGCCGTATTCCACCTTCCGGCGTTCCCGTTTAATCCCTCCACTTTGTTCAGTGAGTTTACGAAAGATCCGGTGCTCTTTTTAGAAAAAGGTGGGTGGTCAGCTCTTGCAGGTGTCTTTATATGGGGCCTGATCGCCTTCCCGCTCGCCTGGATCCTTCAAACTGTTTTTCACCCTGTGCTGAATCGGGCGATGAACCTTCAAAAACCAAAAAGTCCAAAATGACTACCCCTCATCCCGTATTGATGCTCATTTCGATCGCAACGGCGTTTAACTTTGTGGTTTTCATCGCGAGTTGGGTCTACGCACGTAAAATGAATAACTACAGTATCGTTGACGTGATCTGGGCATTTTCCTTCGGTGCTACCTCGCTTACTCTGGCGTCGGTCGCACCCGTAACGACGCGCTCCGAATGGATTTTAATCGCGATGCTCATCGCGTGGTCCATGCGCCTGGGGAGTCATCTCGGCCGTCGCGTATTTTCTCATTTAGAAAGTGAAGATAGTCGTTACCTAGAGTTAAGACGCGAGTACGGTGCCCAAGTTGAAAGTCGTTTTTTGCGTTTCTATCTCTTCCAGGCCACTTCGGTCGTCATTCTTCTTGCACCGATCTATGTAGCATTGGTCGGCGGTAACGCTTCCGAAGCGCCCTGGTGCGGGACTAGCTCGCTCTCAGGCGGAAATGATCCGAGCCAAACGATCTGCCAAGATTTTTTCACAAATCCAGTGAGATCAGCCGCAGTCCTTCTTTGGATTATCGGCTGGATCGGTGAATCGATCGCCGACGCACAGCTCGCTGTCTTCAAAAGAAAACCCGAAAACCGTGGAAAGGTCTGCGAAGTGGGCCTCTGGTCTTGGTCGCGCCATCCGAATTACTTTTTCGAATGCGTGATTTGGTTTGGGATGGGGATCTACGCTCTCAGTTACCCTCATGGCTGGATCGGGATACTCTCACCCATCATCATCACGACACTCATTGTAAAGATGACGGGCGTACCCTATGCGGAAGCGCAGAGTTTGAAATCGAAGCCCGAACTCTACCGAGACTATCAAGCACGAGTAAGTACCCTAATCCCCTGGCCTCCCAAAACTAGACGGAACTAGAAAATTACTGCTCGCGGTTTAGCCCGCCGTTCAGGATCTGGCAGATGTTTTCTGAAAAACGTCAGCATCTTTGGATCTTTTTCGATTGCTTCCTCTACTCGCGCAATCCCCTCGTGTGGATCCAAGCTCTGAGCCCGATCCCA
>CAYOJT010000110.1:0-9501 GCA_964404365.1 uncultured Bacteriovoracaceae bacterium | reverse complement strand
TTTCCAAAACCTACGGCCTACCCGGGATCCGCTTAGGCTGGCTCATGAATCGCGATCCGAAGCTTGTAGAACTTTTTTTGGCCGCTAAGGAGCAGATTTTTATTACTGGCTCTTTGGTCGATGAAACGATTGCTCTGAAATACCTCGAGAATCGGCAGAAATACCTCCCCTCCATCCAGGCAAAAATCAAAGAGCACTTTGAGATCACGAAAGCCTTTTTCGCGGAGGAAAAGCGGATGGAATGGGTGGAAACCCAAGGTGGGGTCGTTTGTTTTCCTCGCATCAAAAAATCAGCGGGAATTAACGTGGAAAAATTCTACGAAGTATTGAATTCGAAGTACGGAACTTTCGTCGGCCCAGGGCACTGGTTCGAACAAGACCGATCGTCGATGCGTGTGGGATTTGGATGGCCCACCACCTCAGAACTGAAAGAGGGCCTTCGAAATATTTCGAAAGCCCTCGATGAGTCTAAAAGCTAATCTTTAGAAGCGTTCAACTGGAAGCGCTGTTACTCAGAACCCTTTTCGTCAGTGCCGTAAACGTCTGCGGTCGCGAATGCGCCGTCACCCATTCCTTGAACACTGACCCACTTCCGCATTCCATCCCCCGAACGCGGAGAAAACGTCACCCAGACATGGCAGCTACTGTACCGAGGGAGTGAAAAGCACGAAGTGCTACACTGAAAAGCGCTCAAATCCCCCATGCAATGCACGTTGAAGAACCGGATGTCTGTGTCTCCGTTGTTCGAAAACGTGATTGAAGTCGATCGGGTAAACGGAGATTTGACCGAACCGAAATCATAATAGGACGGCCATGCTTGAACAAACGCCACATCTTCTGCCGAAACCGTTAACTCGCGCGAACCTTCAGCGCGAACAGAAGACAAGGGAAGAACCAGAACCAAAAGAAGGAATAGCGGTTTGAGGTGTTTCATATATCTCCTACCTACCCGATTCAGCGCTTGAGCGGTAGTTCCAAAATTGAGGGAGTAAAAATCCGCATAAAACGACCCCAATTGTACAGATCACGCCTCCAATCCAGATCGACGGCCCTATTCCAAAGGCTCCTGCCATCGCGCCGGCCCGCGTATTTCCGATGAGGGGCCCAGACAAATAACTGATCATTTCGATGCCAGACAGCCGGCCCCGCATCTCGTTGGGAATGGTCTCGTTCCAGATGGTCGATCTGAAAATTCCGCTCACCATATCCGCCGCACCCGCAAGCGCCAGACAAACTACTGCTAGTGCAAGCGAGTGAACGAATCCGAGCGCAATAATCGCCAGACCCCAAAGTGCAGCCGCGATCACAACCATTGCTCCATGACGTTTTACTTTCTTTGTCCAACCACTGAGAAGCGTGACGATCAAACTCCCAATCGGCATCGCTGAATACAGGGTTCCTGCAGCACTCGCACCACCCCAAGCTTCGGCCATCGCCGGGAAGAGCGCTGTTGTGAATGCAAACGCCATCGCGACAATATCGACAATGTAAGTTCCAACGAGCGCCGGGCGAACGAGCGCATATCGAAGGCCCTCCATGATTCGGCTACCCATTGCCTTCTCACTTTTATCGGGATTCGGAATGCGACTCATTCGCATGATGAGAATCAAGGCAATCAAGAACGAAAGAAAATCGATGAAGTAAGCGATTTTGGCGCCGTAGACCGCGATGAGGACCCCACCTAAGCTCGGTCCTACGATTGCACCGAAACTATAACGGAAAGATCCGAGAGCGGCGACGCCGCTAAAGTGCTCGGGATGAACGATTTTCTGAGTGAGCGCATCGAGGGCCGGACGATGAAAACCCACTGCCGTCTGGACAAGCGCCGTGAGAACAAAAATCGCTCCAACGCTTGGATTCGGTAATATCGCGTTGGCTAAAAAACCAAGCGTACAGAGACACATAATAGACTCTGAAACGAGAAGAAGCTTCCTGCGGTCCATGGAGTCCGCTACCGACCCACCTACTAATCCGAAAATTAAAGTAGGAACGAGCTGCACGACCCCGAGAAGTCCCACCAGCCACGAGGACTTTGTGAGTGCGTAAACTTGGTAAGGTACGGCCACGTAAGTCAGCATGCTCCCGAGAAAGGAAATGAACTGACTGAAGAAAAGAAAACGGTAATCGCGTGACTTTAAGGGCGAGAGATCAATGAGCATGAATAGGAGGATCCAAAACGGCCTGAATACTGGGGTTGAAGTTCTATCGGCATCATCACAAAATCATTACGTTTTTGGAAGATGGGCACCCTCTATATTCAACTTGATAACGCATATAGCCGGTGACGGAATTCAAAATCGCCGTCACCGCGAGTTCGAGCATTTGAAGATTCCGCTGGCTATAAAGCGCACAAGTTTCGGGTTCGTAATCAACGAGGTCTAAAACACCTCCTTAAATAGAAGGGGTCTCCCATGAAAGTTCTTAAGCATACCATGATCGCTCTCTTGATCTCTCTCGGCTTAGCTCAATCTCAAGCTCAAGCTGGACTCATCGTCGGCGTTCTCGCGGGCGCAGCGACCGGTAACGCAGGAGCAGGGGCCGCAATCGGAGCTGGCGTCGGTGGCGCAGCAGCGATCGGCGTCGGAATCGCAAACGAGATGTTCGATGATGAACTCGGCACAATCATCTGGACCGGCATCATCCTGATCCCGGGAGTCGTTTTGGAATCGAGCTTCGACGCTCGATCCTCCCTCAGCCAGCTTGAATCTGCGCTTCACCAATCTCTACCGATGATCGAAGATCGCGAAGTGATTCAGAATATCGCCCGCGCCGCACAGAAGAAACTCGTGGCCGGTGGAAGGACTCTCGCTCAGGGTGAAAAGCGCGTCATTCGATTCAATGACGCCGAACTCGAAGCACTCACCGACTCACTTGTCCTGAGTGGCGCAGAGCAAGACGAAGTGAAACGCGTTCTTCAGTAATTTTTCCCCAAGATCTCGCACACAACTCTGTGACGAGTGAAAAGAGCGGCGAATCGAGGACTACGATTCGCCGCTCTTTTTCAGTGTTCGTGAGTCAAAATCTTTTCCTAATCAAACCCTGAAACTCAAAATCGATGTGAGGTGTAAATTCATTGACATAGATGTGCGGAGTAATCGGAGTTCTCGGAACCTCCCAAGCTAGCCGTCGAGTCCTTCAGGGGCTCCAACTGCTACAGCACCGCGGGCAAGATGCGGCAGGCATCCTCACACACGATGACGCTGGTTTTCATTTCATTCGAAATATCGGTCTGGTCGAAAACGTATTTCCAAAAAACTTCGATGAGATTTTAACCGGCGACGTCGCCATTGGTCACGTGCGCTACAGCACGGTCCCAAAAGCAAAAGACGGATCAAAAGAGAAGAAGGCCTCTGAAGGAAGCTCCTCGAACGCCGAGCTCACTAACGTTCAACCCTTCTTGACTAACTTTCCATTCGGAATCGGACTTGCGCACAACGGAAATCTTTCGAATTTCGAGAATCTCGCTTCTCACCTCCGCTCAAAAGTCAGGCGCCATCCCCTCACTCGCTCCGACTCTGAGGCGATTTTGAATCTTTTCGCCGAACGACTCGCTGACGAAACTCGTGACGAGGATCTTTCCTTTCGCCATATTTGCGAAGCCGTAAAAAACGTTTTTAAAAATGCGGTGGGCTCCTACTCCGTCGTAACGCTGGTTGCGGGTTATGGATTAGTCGCCTTTCGTGATCCAAAAGGTTTTCGCCCGCTTCACTTCGCAAAACGCGTTGAAACAGACGGAACGAAATCGCATTTGTTTGCATCCGAAAGCGTTGCGGCTCAGTTTTTAGATTACTCCGAGATCGAAGACGTGCGGCCCGGCGAACTCATTGTCGTTACACTCGACGGCGAGGTTTTCCGTGCGAAAATCGCGGACGAGAAGTCTCGCCCCTGCATGTTTGAGTGGGTGTATTTTGCTTCCCCGCAAACCGAATGGGAAGGCGTCTCGGTTTACGAGGCTCGCATTCGCCTCGGAAGAAATCTCGCCCGTACTGTTCAAGAAGAAATCGACGCTGGACGCATCAGTCCGGACATGGTCGTTCCCGTTCCAGAAACAGCGCGGATTGCCGCGATTGCTTTAGCAGAAGAACTCAAACTCCCTTATCGCGAAGTTTTGATTAAGAACCGCTACATTTCTCGAACTTTTATCTTGGATACTCAAGATAAACGCGAAAAAGCCGTTCAGTTGAAACTCAGTCCTGTTGAGAGCGAAATTCGCGGGAAAAAGATTCTGCTCGTCGACGACTCCATCGTTCGGGGCACAACTTCGAAAAAACTGATTTCGCTTGTGAAAGCTTGCGGAGCAAAAGAAGTCTACTTCGTCTCGACCGCACCAGAGATCAGGCATCCTTGTAAATACGGTATCGACTTCCCAAGTTCCGCCGAACTCATCGCCTTCGATCGAAATCGCGAAGAGATTAGGAGAGAACTCGGCGCCGACGGAGTAATCTATCAGACTCCTGCGAACTTGATCGAGGCGCTTCAACCCACTCTCGCCCGCTCTTCTGCTCGGTCAACGGTGGGCGAGAAGAATACTCCCTGCATGGCGTGCATCACGGGCGAATACCCTACAGAAAATTTAAACCCGCTTAAAACTGATCTCGCCCGGAAACTCCCCATAGAACTTCAATCCACCACTTTTGAGAGGACATCATGAGCTTAGGTTTCATTCCTGAAAATCAACGCAACCGAAATGCCGCCTCCGAACTTCCCCTCATCCGTCGAGGCAGCGTGAAAAACCTTCGTGGACCTCTCCCCAGTGGCGAGATCGTATTTGAATTTTCGGATGATTTTTCGGTTTTCGATTGGGGAAAAATGCCTGACCTCATTCCTGAAAAAGGAAGATCTCTCATGCGCCTCGCTTCGCATGTATTTGAGCTCCTCTCAAGCCGCGAAACATGGATTTCATTCTTTCAGTCAGAGGAAGCAAAACCTCTTGAGTTTCTTTCAGGCGAGTACCTGGAACTCCTTCCGAAATTGAGAGCCGAACTTGAAAGTTCAGGTATGCGCTCCAGCTATCGCGGCTTATATCCCGAAGAAGCACCCATTGGACTCAAGATGGACCGCATGGCAATTGTCCCACCCAAAGCGATGGAGGGCGGAAACGGCCTGACAACTTTTGATTACTCAAATGCCCCCAGAAACGCAGCAGGAACGCTAATCCCCCTCGAAATTGTTTTTCGGCATGCCCTCATGGATCGTTCCTCGTTTTTTGAGCGAAATCCTGAAACGACTTTGAAACCTGGTCACCGTTTCTCGCTCCCGCTTATTGAATTCTTCACGAAGCTTGAACCGACCGATCGTTTTATCGCGACCCGAAGCGAAGCTTCCTCTGTCGGACGAGTTTCAGTTGAACACCTTGTTGAACTGACACTTCGAACGACCCTGCTTTCTCTCTGGTTGAAACGAGAATGCCGCATGAGGAATCTCGATCTCATCGATGGGAAATTCGAATGGGGTCTCGATCAGAGTGGGGCGATTTCACTCTGCGATGCGATCGGTCCCGACGAACTCCGCCTCATGGAGCTCACGGGTGGTGATTCAAAACCTCTCTCGAAAGAATTCCTCCGTACGGCTTATCGTAATTCACCTTGGTATGCCGAAATCCAAGCGCTCAAAGCTCAAAATCGCCAGGGTCCAGGTTGGCAGAAACTCGTCTTATCACCTGTGCCGCTTTTACCCCGTGATCAGATTCAGAAGGCGACCGCACTTTACCGCGGTCTTGAAGCGCGATTCCGTCCAGAGGTGGTTCTTTTACTCGGCGCCGGCGGCCGCGAACACGCAATTGCCAGAAAAATTCTCGAATCTCCGAACCTCACGAAACTCATCTGGGCTCCTGGTGGAGACGCCGCCGTATCGCAGCTTCAAGCCCTCATGAACCAGAACCCATCTCCGTTCGAGAGATCTCAACCTAAACAACTCATTCAAAAAAAGGGCATGATTTGGAGCAAACAGTCCGAATCCGAATTCTTGGAAATGGCTAGAGCCGAAGGCGTCACGCTCGTAATCGTGAGTCATGACTCTGACCTCGCTCAGGGCGCGGGAAATTCATTTCGCGAGGCAGGCTTCGCAGTCTTCGGTCCCAATACTGAAGCTGCCCGAATTGAATGGAGTAAGTCCTTCATGAAGGAAATCTGTGCTTCCGCAAAAATTCCGACCGCGCGTTCTCACACCGCTACAAGCACGGCCGGAGCCGAGAGCCTGCTCCGAGAACTTCCTTGGAGCGACTCCACTCAGTGGGTTGTAAAAGCAGATGGCCTAGCGCTCGGAAAAGGAGTGATTCTCCCTTCCAATACCCAAGAGGCCATGCGTGCTGTGACAGAGCTTTCTCGATATGGCGAAAATTTTCTGATCGAAGAGCGCCTTCATGGAGAAGAGAGCTCCTGGTTTGCACTCACGGATGGTGATGCGATCCGAATTCTCGATTCCGCTAAGGATTACAAACGCCTCGGTGAAAATCAGACTGGCCCGAATACAGGCGGGATGGGCGCGCTTTCCCCAGCTCCTGAAGTTTCTGAGTCATTTAAGGCCCGAGTCGTGAAAGAAATTTTTGAACCCGCAGTGAAGGAACTGAAGCGCAGAGGAATTCGATATCAAGGCGTCCTCTATGCGGGCCTCATGTCCCAAGGATTTTCGGAAGAAAGCCCGATGTGGCTCCTCGAATTTAATGCCCGATTCGGCGATCCGGAAACTCAGGCCCTCCTTCCGCGACTCCAGGATGACTTTCTCGTCTGGCTTGGAGCGGTTGCGCGAGTTTCTCTGTCGGATTTTGCCTCGACCCCACGCTTTTCTAAAAACTCAGCAGTCTATGTCGTCGCCGCAAGCGCCGGATATCCGAACACACCAAAGACCGGAGTTAAAATCGACCTCAAATCTCAAACACTCTCCGACGATCAGTTTCGCTTCTCGGGATTGAAGCGGACGGAAAACGGCTGGGAAATCTCGGGTGGACGCGTGCTAGGCGCGCTTGGTTTTGGAGAAACGGCAGCTGCAGCGAAACTTGCGGCTTTCTCGAAGCTCGAGGACGCCCTTTTTGAAGGCGCAACCGTGCGAAAGGATGTTGGACTATGAAGTTGGTTGGAGACACACAAAAGAAAGTTCTCGTCCTAGCTTCGGGTCGCGGGTCGAACTTTCAAGCGATCGTGGATTCCGTGAAGTCAAAAAAGCTTCGCGCTGAAATCTGCGCGCTCGGTGTCTCAAAGAAAGACTGTGGCGCCGCCCAAATCGCGCGCAGCCACGGTATTACGGTACTCGAACTTCCCACTGAAAAAGATCTTGCCCATTTCGTGCGATCGCGTTCGGTCGATGCAGTCATTCTTGCCGGCTACATGAAGATTTTATCGAAGGAATTCATCGACTCGCTTCGCGACAAGAACGGCAGATCACGAATCCTCAATATTCACCCTTCGCTCCTTCCGCAGTACCCCGGGAAAGATGCATACGCTCAAGCCTTTCAGGCGAAAGAACCCGAAACGGGCGTGACGGTTCACTTGGTTGAACCTGAAATCGATTCGGGTCCGGTACTTGCTCAAAAGCGCGTAGAAATCCGAGGACTCTCGAGTGTCGAAGCTGTCGAGGAAAAGGGCCTCAAGGTGGAACATGCGCTCTACCCTGAAGTCATTGATCGATATCTCAACGGAGCAGAACGATCGGCTGAAATCCGCCTCTACCCAAATTCCGAAAGTCTCGACTCCTATTCCAGACGGTTGGCTCAAGACTTCGTACGGGAAAACCCTGAAGTCGACTTAAAAATGTTCTCTATTCGTACGGCAAAAGCTTACGAAGCGAACTTCCGCGCATACGAAAGCAGCGTGGACGAAAAGATCGAAACCGCCCTCAACCGCGCCGTATTCAACCCCGTCCTCGATTCTAAAACTCCTCCAGAGGATTTTAAAAAGAAACCTCACCCTCATGCGCTTTATCTCGAGCGATCACTTCTCCCTGGAATGACAGACAACGCTGGAAAAACGGCCGAAGAAGCGATTTCGATTCTTGTTCCGGATTCCCCTCCATTGAAAGTCTCCCGTCGCGATCTCTTTTTTATCTCGGCTGATTCACCGGAACTCTTAGAACGCTTACGTTCTTTCCTTTTTCACCCGCTCCTTCACACGCTTCGTGAAATGAAGGAGTCGGAACTGAGTCGGCAACTTCTCAAGGTTGAATATCGTGCTCTTCCCATTCACCCGACTAAGCGGGGCCGACCGACATCCATCTCCATCACTCATCTCAGTGCCCATGCACTGGAGAAATTGAGCCGTGACTACACCTGGGCACTCAGTCTGAATGAGATGCGAGCCGTTCAAGATCATTACAAAAAACTCAATCGCGAACCAACACTTGCTGAAATCGAGGTGATCGCTCAAACGTGGTCTGAACACTGTAAACACAAAATTTTCCGAGGTCGCATTCGTTACCAGGATAAATCCGAAATCAAAGATCCGACGATCCAGATTCCAGAAGTGGTAGATAGTCTTTTCAAATCGACCATTAAAGCTGCAACCGATGCCGTAAAGAAACCCTGGCTCCTGTCCGTTTTCAGCGACAATGCAGGGATCGTCGCCTTTACGAGTGAAGACGCGGTCTGCATCAAAGTCGAAACTCACAACTCACCTTCCGCCATCGATCCGTTTTCGGGCGCAATCACCGGAATCGGGGGTGTTCATCGCGACATCATCGGAACAGGATTCGGTGCAAAACCGATTTGTAATTTGGACGTATTCTGCGTCGCTCCCGCAAAGTTTGACCTCAATCGCCCCGAAGGACTCCTTCCTCCTTCTCGCATTCTAGAAGGCGTCCGAGCGGGAGTTGAAGCGGGCGGAAACCCTGCTGGAATTCCAACGATCGCGGGTGCACTTGTATTTGATTCGTCGTATCTCGGTAAACCCCTCGTGTTCTGTGGCTCGGTTGGGATTTTGCCTCGTAATTTACAAGACCCTTCCGGCATGGGAATTCGGGACTGCGCCGAAAAGCGGATCCTTCCAGGCGACGCGATCGTGATGGTGGGCGGTAAAATTGGCCGCGATGGAATCCACGGTGCGACCTTTAGTTCGCTCAAAATGGAAGCCGCCGCGATGCCGGCGTCTTCTGTAGTTCAATTGGGCGATCCTTTCACTCAAAAGCGGGCTCTCGATTTTATTTTGAAAGCCCGAGACTTGGGACTCTATCGGACGCTGACGGACAATGGAGCAGGTGGATTATCCTCCTCAATCGGCGAACTCGCGACCCTCTCGAATGGTGCTGAACTCGATCTCACTCACGCGCCACTGAAAGCGCTGGATCTAAAGAGCGAAGAAATTCTCATCAGCGAATCCCAGGAACGGATGTCAGTTGCTGTTCCGAAAGAATGCCTTTCACGCTTCATGGAGCTTTCTGCTCAAATGGGGGTTGAGTCTTCACACCTCGGTTACTTCACGGAATCCGGCCGATTCGATGTTTTAGATAACGGCGAAAAGATCGCGTCTCTGAGCTTAGAATTCCTACACGACGGAAGCCCTGAAATAGTTCTCG
>CAYOJT010000109.1:2740-9506 GCA_964404365.1 uncultured Bacteriovoracaceae bacterium | reverse complement strand
TGAATCTTTTCGATTTTCTCTATCCCTACGTCGCAGCCGGACCTGGCATGTTTATCTTTTACGAAACACGCAGTGACGGACTAGGGAGCTCACGGGGTTATAGTTTCGGAAACTGGATGATCGTCGGAATGAATTTCGGCCTGGACTGGCTCTCGAAGGAAAGCTCCTGGGATCGCTACTCCTCGAGTGGAATCAAGCACTCGTACATCTCTCTCGAATACTCTCGCCAGAACACTTTTTCAGGCGGACTCGTTGACATGACAGTCGACGGCCTTTCGGTTGGATTTAATTTCGAAATCTAAAAAATGCAGAAGTACGCCGCCCTCATTTCATACCTCGGAACAAACTACTGCGGTTGGCAGCGCCAGGGCGAAGCCTCGGGTCCACTGCCCAGCATCGAAGAAACTCTCGCTCGGGCACTTTCACAAATTTTAAATCAAGAAGTCTCACTCGTAGGCTCAGGACGAACCGATGCGGGAGTTCATGCATCCGGCCAGGTCGCTCACTTTGAATCGAAACACGGGAACATTCCTGAATGGAATCTCGCTCGGGGATGGAACACGCTTCTCCCACCCGACATTCGGGTCCTTTCTGTAAAGAAGGTCGAACCCGATTTCCATGCTCAGCATGGCGCGAAGAAGAAGCAGTACAGTTATTATATTCAGTCGCACGCGATCTCTTCGCTCGCTCACCTGAATCAGACCACGCTTCATCATCCCTATCCTCTTTCACTGGAGCCGATTCAGAATGCGATGCGCGCTCTCATCGGGACTCACGACTTCAAAGTTTTCCAGGCCGCGGGGTCGAAACCTGGAAGCACGGAGCGGACGATCTTTGAATGTGATGCCACTTGGATCATGCCGGGCGCGCCGGGATTTGCTCCTCAAAATTCGACGAAGTTTCTCCGCCTTCGATTCGTGGGATCAGGATTCTTAAAGCAAATGATCCGCTCCATCGTCGGTACACTCATTCCGATCGGCGAAAATTCACGCTCTGCAGCAGACATGACTTACCTGATCTCCTCGCAAGACCGCTCTAAAGTCGGCGCAACCGCCCTTCCCCACGGCCTCTGGCTCGAATGGGTTCAGTATGAGGGCTTAGACTTCAACCTTCCGATGGAAGGTCAGAAGCCCTAATAAACGCCTAAAAAATGGCGCTATCCTGTTAAATTTGCTGCATTTTTCCCTTTAACCGCACACCTCTTTTCGTTAGAAACAACTCCCTATGGATATTACTGTTTCTGTTGAAAAAACCTCGTCGATTACCCGCAAACTCAAAATCAAAGTGCCTGCGAAATTCGTGGCTGCGCGCTTCGAAATCGGACTGAAAGAAGTCCAGAAGACCGCCAAGATCAAAGGCTTCCGCCCCGGGATGGTTCCACTCCCGATGGTGAAACAATTTTACGGCGAAGACGTGAAACATCACGTTTTTCATAAACTCATCGACGAGAGCTACGCTGAAGCGATCAAAAAAGAAAACATCCGCGCAGTCGGACAGCCTCAAATTGAAACTCCAGAGCACAACACTGGAAAAGGCGAACACGACCATAACCTTCCAGAAGGAAAAGACCTGAGCTTCGAAGCGACTGTTGAAATCCTTCCTGAGTTCGAACCGAAGGGATACACAGGACTTTCACTCACGAAAGAATCAACCACGGTTTCGGATGAAGACATGAAGAAGGCGATCAATAACGTCCTCTCCGCCCAAGCTTCTGTTTCCACGATCGAAGACGCTGACCATAAAGCGAAAAAAGGCGAATACGTAGATCTCGAGTTTAAAGGCGGCATCGTAACCGATAAAGGGATCGACGAACGCCCAGGAATGAAGGGCCAGCGCTTGATCGAAATCGGATCCGACAGCCTGATCGAAGGTTTCGAAGACAACCTGATTGGAATGAAAAAAGGCGAAACGAAAACTTTCAAAGTTCCGTTCCCAAAGGATTACTTTGAAAAGGAACTCGCTGGAAAACAAGCTGAGTTCACCTGCACGATCCACGAGATCAAGAAAAAGGAACTTCCAAAGTTCGACGATGAATTCGCGAAGAACTTCGGAATTGATTCCGCAAAAGAGCTCGAAGGAAAAATTCGTGAAGATCTCGAAAACGAAAAGAAGGGCGAGTCTGAAAAGAAACTTCGCTCTGACCTCCTCAGTCAGCTGATCGAGAAAAATAAATTTGAAGTACCGATCGGCCTTATCCAGGCTCAGACCCGCGCCCTCGCTCAGGACGTCGCTGCAAATCTGAAGAACCAAGGCTTCACGGATCAGATGATCCAAGAAGCGCTGGGCACTGAGATGGAAAACTTGAAGAAACGTGCGGAAAGCCAAGTTCGCGCGTCTCTGATCTTAGAAGCGATCGCGAAAGCTGAGAAAATCGAAGTTTCTTCCGTCGATGTCGATACCGAGATCACGAACATGTCCAAAAACATGCGCGTTGAAGAGGCTAAGGTTCGTGAATTCTATCACGCGAATCCACGCCGACGTGACGACATGGAGTACAGGCTCCGTGAAGAGAAAACGATCAAGCACTTGCTTTCAAAATCGAAGGTAAAAGAAAAATAAGATTAGAATTACGATCAAAACTGAACCCCGGCGACCGATCGGTTTCCGGGGTTTTTTTACGCTCGCGCTTCCGGGGTCTGATGAGCGTTCGTGTCCTTTAGAATTTCGATCCTCTGAGCAGCAATTCCCAGCCCACTCTTTTTTAGGCTCTCAATCACGGCACCGATCACGCTTGAGCCCACTCGCCATTGAGAACCGAAATCGTCGACGGTGTAGGAGCATCGGAAGATTAAACCGGATTCGGTACTCTCGCGAACCCAAACCCAAGGCTCGGGGCTCTTGCGTACGCCCTCGACTTTTGAGATCGCCGTTTTTAGGGTGTTCGTCACAGTCGCGATATCGGCGGTATAAGGAATCTTGAAGGTCTGGCCTCTCCAGATGGGAAGATTTCGTGCGCTGAAATTCGAAATCTGCGCCTGCGCCATGGTCCGATTTGGGATAACTAGCATCTCATCGAACAATCCGATCAAGACCGTCGCGCGCCAGCTGATTTCCTCGACTTGACCGATACAGGTCGTTCCGGATTGGGTCACCTCAATCCAGTCGCCGATTTCGTAGGGTTTATCGAGCTGAAGCGCGACGCCCGAAAAGAGATTCCCAAGCGTTTCCTGGAGCGCCAAGCCGAGAACCAGCGAAAACACTGCGGAAGTTGCAAGAAGCGGAGCGAGTTTGATCCCGAACAGTTCGGTCGCAAACCAACCTACGATCCCAATGGATAGCAAAAGCGTGAAAAGGTTCACCAGAAGAAGTGGAACGCCTTCCTTCATGTGCCCAATAAATAGGTATTCAAAGAGGAGAATACGGCAGGCCTTCACGAAAACAATCGAGCCGGCGATCAAGGTCGCAAGCCCGAGGTAGGCGGCGATCCGCTCACTCGAATCGCCAACATCGACACCCTTCTGGGCAACAACGTAGACGATGAAGAGAGTCGTAAAAACCGAAGCGTGGGCGAAGAGATTTAAAAAATGCCTTCTCAGACTTCGATGTCGTTCGGGTACCGCGCCCCTGAGGAGAACCTTATAGATGAGCCACGCAATTACACCTAATCCCAAGATCACGAGGGCAGGTTCAAGCTGCAGGATCGATTCTATTCGGCCAAGTTCAATGAGCGGTTGATTAATTTTTGAGTTCACGCCCCTAGTTTAGGGTGCTTTTAAACTCGGATCAATCGCCCAATTTCACTTTCAGAGGCTGATTAGTTGTGGAGCACCACGGGAGCAACTCCGGCCGCATCCGCGTGTCCATCTCCGTGCCCAGCAAGCACCGCTGCTGGGGGCTGCGGAAGAAGTGCTTTCAAGGCAGCATCACGCACTTCCTTGTACTTTGTCTTCGCAGTCTCGTTCACAGCGACTTTGACATCCGCTTCTACGCCGTTGTTCTCGAGGTAGGTCCCGTCCTTACGGAGGAGCAAGCTCTCAGTCTGACGGATATCCACGTGGCTGTTTGGAGCCTGTTGGTGGTTCACGACGTTTCCGCCCGCGCCCATGGTGCGGGATCCAACGACCGTGGCCATATTATTATCTTTCAAGACCGCCGTGAAAATATCGCACATCGATGCGCACATTTCGTTCACGAGAAGCGCGACCTTAAACGGCGTCTTGATGGCAGGATTTTCTTTAAAACGATAAGGCGAGAGAACCTCAACGCTGACTGGAGCGGACATGCGTACTCCTTGACGGCGTTTTACATCCAGATCAGCCCAAACATCGGCCGCAATCGCGCGAATGTTCGGATCCGTCTCGATATCGTCCTTCATGTCGCGGAACTCTTCGATCCAAGACTCGCTTGTCTTGATCTGGATGTTCGGCATTTCGATTTTCTTGTTACTCAAGGCTGAAGCCATATCAAGGCCAAGCACAAGCGAACCGCCGCCATTATTGATCATATCAATGATGACCGTGTCGGTGTGAAATACGCTCTTTGGATTTTGAAAGAGTTCGAGCGTCTTTTTAAATCCTTCGAGCGCAAGTTTCGAATCCGATGGACTGAAGGTATCGACGTAAATCGTTCCAACCTTCACATCGTTTCCAAGACCATCTTTCTCATAGGTCACGTATGCAGGATACGGGTAGCCCTTTGCTTCATCGACGAAGACCGCTTCCGCTGCCACGTCACGCATTTCTTTTAAATTCTCAATCGGGGTCTTTTCCTTATCAGCCGCGCCTTCTTTCGGAGCGGTCACTGCTTCCCAAGAAGCGAAGTGATCGACCATCATGAAGCTATCGGTAACGAAAGACTTCAGTTTATTCAGCGAACTCAGCGTGAGTTTATCAATCGTCAACTGGGGAAGAAAAGTTCTTCCGTTGAAACCGATGAAACTAAAAAGCATATCCGGCGTTTGAGCGTTTGCTCCTGCCATGATAAAGTTTTCGGATTTCTTGGCTTGCTGTCCTTTTGCGGCTTCTTCAGCTGCTTTTTTCTCAGTTATTTTTTTCTGTTCGGATTTGAATACCGATAGATCTTGAACCATCCACGGAAGTTGGACTGTAAGAAGAGTCTTCTGGCCATCCACCATACGTTCGACTGTAAGGACTGCGTTTTTCCCTTTCGGAGAACCGTTCATCGTCGAAACGCGAGTGAAGATTTTATTCATGTGGTAGGTCAAATTCGATTCGTCCTGACCTAGGTTTCTGAATTTCACGAGTTCAGAAAGGATGATGTCCTTCAACGCCTTTCCATTCAAAGCCAAGATGCGATCATCCGGTTGAATAGGATAGGTCGAACCTTCTCCTGTCTTGATGGTTGGGAGCAAAGATTTCACCAGGAGTGCGTCGCCATCGCGTACACCACCGAATCCCAAATAACTGATATGCGCTCGGCTAGGGTACGAAGAGTTCGTGAGAGATGCGGAGGTGTGTGCGTCTTTGAACTCGGAGACAAATCGGAACATCAGATCGTAGAAATCATCGTTCGTCATTTTTCCGAGGCCCGCTTGCGCGCGATACTGATCCGTCGCTTCGGTCTTATACTTCTCCATCAAATCTTTAAATTTGAAACCGTAACGTGCTTCTTTGTAATCCTGCGGACCGTAAAATTCTTCGAATTGAGACTCGATCCAGGAAAGATCCTGCATCCGCTTCGATTCGGTCAGCTCATATTCTGGAACCGGATCACAGCCTGAAAACATCGTGAGAGAGAGACCCGAGAGAAGAACACCAAGAACCCATTTGTTACAGATTTTCATGTAGTATCCGCCTAAAGTTGAGCTCTTTAATCATAATTAACGCAGTGCGACAATTGGGGGTCGTAAATATTTTCTAATCTACATATCTGCTTGAAATTACTCGCTTTTTATAGGTTCAAAATCGCGAGCGAAAATCGTGACCGTCCGAAGATTCACGAAAGCTTAATTTTTCTGGCGAAGCAGGCTGAGAAAACTCGCATAGTTCCAGGTGAGATCACGAGCGCCGCGCAGAAACCCGGAGTCGCGCTCAATCTGTTCAGACAGATGCCCATCTTTGTCGGAATGGTACTTCGATCGACGAACAAACGAGTCGCCACGATCAATTAATGCCTGAGAAAGTTTTTCGATCGCAGCATGATTCAAGAAAATCTGATCCGACTGCCCCACTGAAATCTGGCGAGTCGATTGGGAAAGCAATTCGGTGACAACCGGATACCCGAGTACACCCTCTAACCAGGGACGCATCCAAGCAGAGAAAGTCACGTTGTTCTTCGATTTTATAAGACGCGCGAGACGGTAATAATATTCAGCAAACGCGTGGGTCGCCAAGAACCAAGGATTTCCCGCCGACATCCCCACCCCATCGTAACGATCTTCCGGATAGCGACCAATCGCTGTCCCGAGTGGGTAATGCTCAGGATTTTCTTTTTCGCGATTGATGCCATAAATTTTTTCAAAAGTATTTTCGATGAGTAGCGCGGTGTTCATCACGCGTTCGTCATCGGCTCCAAACGGTAGACCATCGATTCCGGCATGCAGAACTCCGAGAATCACGGCGACATCAATTTTAGATTTTTTCCAGCTAATCCCCCCCGTTTCGCGAGTCGTTACCTGGATCATCTTTGAGTTTGGGCTCCAAAACGCATCGAGCGACTGGGCGGCTAATACAGCCTGTTTTTCGTAAAAATCTGCGGCTCCGAGATCTCCCATCAAACGGGCAAATTCATCAAACGCGGCGATTTCCAAGGTGCACTGGCCCGGCGCCTGAGCGTCACCTGACCCGCGCCCGAGCGCCCCGTCATG
>CAYOJT010000109.1:0-2730 GCA_964404365.1 uncultured Bacteriovoracaceae bacterium | reverse complement strand
AGCTCTCCACTGTGCGATGCGAGTGTAGAAGTGGTCGCCGGCACTTTCTTCCCAAAGATCAAAGGATGCATCCATCCAATGGTGAGCCGTGTACTCGAGATCTGCTTTGATCACAGTCGTTGCAGGAAGTTCAGCACGGTAGAGGTTACGAGTAACCCAGGCGGACTGTCCTTTTTCAATGAGGGAATGTGCAAAGTCGATTAGGACCATCGCGCGAAGCGCAGGCCCGTCGTTCTGTGGCCGTCCCCAGGATTCCCAATAGGCTGAGCCATCCATATTAAATTTCGGTTCACCTAGACCCAGTCCCGTCGGCTCGCCGCTTGGGTTTTTAGTCATCTGATTGAGTCGACTGAATTGTGCGAAGTCCTTGAGCGACGATTCGGACTGTTCCGGATAGGCGCCGCGGAGTTCAAATACTTCGCGCATCGTGAGGGCGGCATCACGGATCCAGTGATAATAATAATCCGGTTCAGCTTTCGAGGGAGAAGCCATCACAGAGCCCGCAGCCGCTCCACTTGGACTAATGGCTTGGAAAAGACGGTGCTCCGAGCGAATGCGCTGGAGGTTCATCCACGTTTCTAACGTGTCCTCAGCTGCTCTTGCTCCCGACACCATCGCAACGGCCATAAAAACCGCTAAAACCATCTGATTTCTCATGTGGGCGCGACCTTAATGAATGAAATTCCCGTTTTCAATCCCTCTCCGCAGGGGTACGAAAAGAACTGGAAAAGCGAGTCACAAGCCCATGAAAACGAAAGCATTGATCCTCCTAGCCCATCCGGACATGCGAGAATCAAATCTAAACCGACACCTGGCGTCACAAGCTGCGACGCGGGGTGATGTGACCGTCCATGACCTCTATAGAACCTACCCAGACGAAGTCATCGATGTAGCGCGCGAACAAAAACTCCTCCGCGAATACTCCGTCGTTATCTTCCAATTTCCGCTTTATTGGTACAGCACGCCTCCACTTTTGAAGGCGTGGCAGGACAAAGTCTTACTTTGGAATTTCGCATTCGGTCCCGAAGGCGGAATGTTGAAGGGCAAATTCATGGTCGCCGTCACTGCGGGCGGAAAAGAGACGGATTTTCGCCTAGGCGAGAAACACGGACGTCCACTGGCTGAATTCATGTACCCGCTTGAACAGACCATGCGCTACTGCGGATTAGAACCACAGCCTCACTTCTCCATGTATGAATCGAATAAGGCCACGGCAGAGATTCTCGCTCTAAAATCTGCGGAGTACATAGGGCGGATCGATTCACTTTTGAAGTCACATTAAATGGTGGAGCCTCTCCCGACTCGATTCTTAGCTCCCGAGTACCGTGCCTATCGGCCGGAATACCCCGCCAAACTTTTTGAGGAGCTTCAACTCCGACTCAAACCCTTTCACTTAAACGAACCGAGAAGTCTTTTAGATCTCGGCTGCGGGAGCGGACAATCCGCGGAGAGTTTTTTACGGCACTTTCCCTCAGTTAGAAGCGTCACACTCGTAGATCCAGACCCCGGCATGATCCATGAATCTCGGGCGCGCTTTTCTCCTTCATCTCTCACGTTCGAATACAAGTGTTCGAAGGCGGAGGCGGCGGATCTTGGAGTCGACCACTATGATTGCGCCATCGTTGGCTCTGCATTTCACTGGATGAGCGCCGAAAAAGTAATCGAAAAAATCAGCAGCCACGTGAAGGGTTTCATCTTTGTTTTTGAATACCAATTTCCTCGCGCGATCAACCGTGCGGATCTTAATGACTGGATTCGTAAGAAATTTAATACAGAGTGGAAGGCTCCCGCACAGCGTCCACGCGGAAGTTTTCGTGAACTTCTTTTTCCTCTCGATCGAGCTTTGAAGCGCACTCCTTTTAGTAGCCCCGAATGGAAAATGCCGCTCACATTTGAATCCTTTATGGGACAAGTTTTTTCCCAATCACGCTACTTACATTCCGAGGCAGAACTCACAGCGAACGATGTAAGAGACAGACGCCACAGAATCGAAGTGGAACTTAAAGGAGTCTGGGGAGATGCCGAGACACTCGATTTCGATTTCTACCTGGATGGCGCCCTCTATATTATTGAGTAAATTATCGAGTAAGGCGATGTCAGTACTTCGGCCCTGCTCACTCAAAACATCTGATTTCACACTTGAAAGTCGAGGTTTTCGACGGATTCAATTCATGTGTCCGAGAAGACACATTCTCAAGTGGTTAAGAAAGGTTCAGACTGAGAAAGTAAGGGCACATTTTGTCAGATAGGAGCCTTCCCATGACGAGGACTGGACTCTGTTTAAATCAGGGTATTCTCATTTTAAGTTTTTTAATTTTTGGCGGATGCGCGTCTCAAGATTTAAAAGGTACTGAGGCTCTCCCGTTCTACGCAGGCTTAACCGAAGAATCGCAAATCGTGAAATCGATGGCCAGATTCTGTGATTCGGGCGACGTCGCTCTCAACCAAAGCGAAGAAATTGACCCCAGCCGAGTCATGAATATGTACGAGGAATTCCGTGCTTCTGATTTGGAAGAACTGAAAACCCGTCCAGAGGCTGTGAGCGAACTCGTGAAAGCATCGCTTATTTCCCACAAAAAAACCGATGCACTCGTTGAACTCTATAAGAAGGCACGAAAGGCCTTCCCAGAGAAAACCTCAGCTCTACGTATCGCTGAGCTCGTGAAAATCTCGGTTGTTTTCGAAGAGAGCATTTCGAAAATGAACGCTGACGTCACCAAAATCAATGCT
>CAYOJT010000108.1:8825-9516 GCA_964404365.1 uncultured Bacteriovoracaceae bacterium | reverse complement strand
TATGGATGCTTAGAAAATCTGCGTGGTGAAAAACTTCATCGCTATTTCGCGCAAGCGTGAAGCGAGTTTCCAGCATTTTAAACTTATTCGGCAAAAGGGCGACACTCGGATAGAGCGGGTCGAATGCGATGACCTGCATTCCAAACGCCATCGCCTTTTCCGAAACGATCTTTCCGACGTTTCCGAGGCCGAGTACGCCTAAAACCTTACCGTGAAGTTCTGTTGCGGCTGGGTTTCCCTTCAACCACTTTCCGGCTTTAAGCGCGGCCGCGTTTTGGTGGGTTTGGCGCGTGAGCGAGAGGAGGAGTGATAAAGTGTGTTCCGCAATCGACAATGAGCTCGCTGCTCCTGAGCTTAAGATCGCGACGCCTTTTTTCTTTGCGGACTCAATGTTGATCGTTTCATGTGCGTTTTCACCGGTGTGGACGATCAGGCGAAGATGGGTCGCTGCTTGAAAGATGTCGGCGTCGATTACTGCATTTTTTGTAATCAGGATCGGGTATTCGCCCACTTTTTTTAGGAGGTCGGGCTTAGAAATAGATTCGTGATAGTCGAATTCGATTTCAGGGTGCGTTTTCAGGAGGTCGATTCCGACTGGGTCGAGTCCATCCGTGATTAAAACGCGATATTTTTTCATGATCCGTCTTTAAGTCAGTTCCTGTGAATGTGTTTTAAAAACTTCCAGCGCTGC
>CAYOJT010000108.1:0-8815 GCA_964404365.1 uncultured Bacteriovoracaceae bacterium | reverse complement strand
ATGTCCGAGTTCAGAGAGAACGAGTTCGAGGGAAGAGATCCCCGTCGTGATGTCGAACATGGAACAGTAGCCGAAGTGGGAGAGCCTAAAAATTTTACCTTCTAAATCGTCTTGCCCACCGGTAATGGTCACGCCCCATTTTTCGCGCATGAGTTTAGGTATCTTCTTACCTTCACTGATCGTGGATGGAACTTTCACAGCGGTTACAGCAGGTGAAGGGGACTGGGAGAGCGGCTCGAGTCCAAGGGCTGCAACTGCAGCACGAGTTGCAGTGGCTAAGATTTCGTGGCGTCGATAGGCGCGCTCAAAACCTTCCTCTTCCATCATCTTTAAGCTTTCACTCAACCCTTGAATGAGTGAAGTCGCCGGCGTCCAGGCTGTCTGGTTTTTAAGATGAGCTGCTTTTTCTTTAGAGAGATCAAAATAGAAGCGCGGTAGTTTTGCGGATGCGGATTTAGTCCATGCCGCCTGAGAGAACGCTATGAATGCTAGGCCAGGGGGGAGCATCATTGCTTTTTGGGAACCTGTAATTAAAACGTCGATTCCCCATTCGTCCATGGGGAGTGAAAGAACACCCAGTGCAGTGATCGCGTCGCAGACGGAAATCATTTTGTAATTTTTACCGACCGCTACGATTTCCTTTACCGGCATGAGGACGCCGGTTGAAGTTTCGGACGCCTGAAAAAGGATCGCGACAGCATCGCGATTCGCTTCGCAAACTTTTTCTAAATTTTGAGCAGTAACGGCCTGTCCGCGTGGAAGGGTGATCTCTACAGGGTTAAGTCCGTAGGCTTTAGCGATCTTCGTCCATCGTTCACCGAATTTACCCCCATTGATGGTAATGACTTTTTCACCGGGGCTAAAAAGATTCGAAACGGCCGCATCCATCGTGCCAGTGCCTGTTGATGCGATCATCAGCACTTCTTCCTTCGTTTGAAATAAACGCTTCAAACGTTCGCGAACATCCGCGAAGAGTTTTTCGAATACGGGGGTGCGATGGTGGATGATGGGTTGAGCAAATACAGCGCTTACGCGTTCTGGAATCGGGGTAGGTCCCGGAGTCAGCAGATAAGTCTTTTTCATGACTTGATTAGATTTACCTTGGATCGATCCCATTTACGAGGATGACGCACCCGCATATCTGTCAGTTTCGCGTGAGGATTAGAGGCTATGAGGCGATTTGGGGTGGGTTTTTTGGAAAAGAGATCATGAAACTGCTTCCGACGCCCTGTGTGGAATGGACTTCGACCCGGGCATGGTGGAGGTCCGCAATTTTTTTAACGATCGAGAGGCCCAAACCCGAACCTTTGATCGGCGAACTTTCGATTTTCGCGGATCGGAAGAATCGATTGAAGAGCTTCAACTTATCTTCTTCCGTGAATCCTTCTCCCGAGTCTTTCACCTGGAACTCAATTTCTTTTCCGACGTCCCGTGCTTCCACTGAGATCGTGGAGTCATCGCGTGAGTATTTAATCGCATTATCGATCAACGCTTCGAGCGAAGTTCGGATGAGATCCTGGTCACCGTGGATTGTAAACTCACCTTTTTCCCCTTCCGCTAAATTGAAGGAGAGTCGAAGTCCCTTTTTTCTCACCCATTCATATCGCTGCATGTAGGAGACGACGTCGATGGCGACCTCGTCGACGCGAACGGCATTAAAGTGAAATCCGGCACCACCGGATTCGATTTTCGCGAGAATGAGGAGCTGTTCCACCATGCGGGTGAGGTACCCTACCTCCTGGTGCGCGCTCTCGAGAAACTCCATGACGGCAGGAGATTTTACTTCGGTGCTGCGACGGATGAGATCGATTTCGCCCCTCAAAATCGCAAGCGGAGTTTTAAGCTGGTGAGAAGCATCCGCAACGAATGACTCCTGCGAAACGAAGGCTTCCTGGAGGCGATCGAGAAGTTCGTTCAGTGTCTTCGCGAGTTGGCTAATTTCGTCATCCACTCGTGGCACAGGGAGACGTTCGTTCAGTTTTCGTGCAGTAATTTCTTTAGCTTTTTGAATGATGTCGATGATCGGTATGACGGCTTGTTTTGAAAAGAAATAGGCGGCTAAACCCACGATAATTAGCGTCGCTGGAATAGACAGAAGGAAAAAGAAGATCAACGCATTCTTTTCGCGCTCGAGCAGCGTGAGCGGGGATGCGACCTGGAGAATAAAATCGCGCGGTCCTGGCTGATCGATCAAATAGTGTACGATGCGATAATTCGCCGTCTTTCCGCGAAATTCAAGGCGGACGGAACTAAACAGAGTCTTCGTTTTTCGGATGTTCTCGAGCATCGAAAGATCCGTAGGTATGTCCGACATACCCAGGGTGCTCGATTTAGCGACCGTCCTTCCGTTCATATCCCGGAGCTGAAGAACCGTTCGCTCGAGGGCAAATGGAAAAATCTTTTCGTTTGCGCGAAAAACTTCGTCTGAGACGACGACTTCTCCAAATGTATTCACGGTAAGAGCGTTTCCAACGTCGACCGCGTAATTGAAAAGAGCGCTGTCGAATTCAGCAGCTTGGAAGGAAATGAAGTTTCGATAAAGGACTGTTGAATAAAGGAGGAGAGTCACCCCGAGCACGATCATGGTCAGGGTGGTGAGCTGTGCGCGAAAACCTAAAGTTCTAAAGCTTTTCGCGTAGTATTTGATCGGGCTGTAACGACGGAACAGAACGCTTGGGCGCTTTCGGTCGGGTTTGCTAGCCTTCAGCTCGTTTGAGGACATAACCCACTCCTACCACGGTGTGGATTAATTTCGAGCCGAAAGGATGGTCCACCTTTTTGCGCAGCATATTCACATAAACGTCGATGACGTTCGAGTCGCTGTCAAAATGAGCATCCCAGACGTGTTCCGCAATCGAAGTCCTTGTTAAAGGACGCTCTGGGTTACGGATCAGGTATTCAAGGAGCGCAAATTCCTTTTGAGTTAAGACTAATTCCTGGCCGCCCCGTTTCACTTTTCGTTTAACGAGGTCCATTTCGAGATCCGCAAAAGTGAGGATTGAGCCGGAGCCAGCAGGAGAGTTCCGGCGAAGCAGAGCGCGAATCCGCGCCATCAGCTCGTCGAATTCAAAGGGCTTCGTAAGGTAATCGTCTGCGCCGCTATCGAGACCGGCGACTTTATCCTTTGTTCCACCGAGCGCCGTCAGCATCAGAATGGGTTTCTCAAATCCATCGGATCGAAGGTGTCTCGCGGTATCGAAGCCGTTTTGATCGGGCAGCATAACGTCGAGCACGATCAAGTCGTATTCGTTTTCGCTCGCAAGGGATTCCGCCGATTGTCCCGTTTCAGCGACGTCTACAGAGTAGCCCGCTTCGCTCAGTCCCTTTTTAATGAAACTTGCCATCTTCCTTTGATCTTCAACTACCAACACACGCATGCGTTCCATCTTAGACGCTGATCCGAGAGAACGCCAGTCGTTCTCCTGACGTTCTCTCGGGGCCTTCGCTGTAGGAGGGATCGATTGCTGTTGGTCAATAAACGGATGAATGATCGCGGTAGCTGTACTCATGATGAACTCGTTTCTTTCTGTTGGTGGCTATGAACGGAGCGGCCGACCCCTGAACTCGTGTGGGATGCGTCACCGGAGTGGAGAGTAGTGATCGCATCATTCAGAAGTCGGCGCTCGCCGATTGAATCACGCATCATTGAAGGGGTTTTGACTTCAACGATCCGTGACCAGGTTTGAAATGCCATGAACGAAATCACCGTGATCCAGACACCGAGAAAATACGCTCGGGCAAGTTTGGATCGAACCGTTTCGTTCGGGGTTAAGTTTTGAGAGTGACGGAATGTCTGTCTCGCCATGAAAGAGAAGATAACGGGGCGCCCTTAGGCTCGTATGAAAGAGTCATTAAAACGGTTTCATAAGTTCCCTGTTATCGAGGGGTTAGGCGGACCAAACGAAACGCCCCGAGAGCAAGTGCTCTCAGGGCGTTGAAATCCAAGGGATTTTTTAAGTCGTGGCAGAATCTCAGTGAGCGTTTTTCTTCGCGAGTTTAACGTTCTTCTGCAGGGCTTTTTGGTTCTGAATCTCATCAATGATGGTCAGAGCTTCCAAGCGGAGATCGTTTTCGTAGATGAAACGGTAAAAGTTTTCCATGTCGGGGTGGTGGCGGAAGTTCTTGAAGGAAGCGGATTCCGCAGATCCCGTTGCTGCAGCGAGAGCAGCTGCGTTTCCGCCGCCGCCGGAAGAAGAGCCTCCGCTCATTTCTTCCTCGTCATCGCCTTCGTCTTCGCCTTCTACGACCGTAGTCGAGGACATTTCGATTTCGACGATTTCTACAGACGCCTTACCGCCTTTTTTTCCGCCAGAGGCTTTCTCAGCTTTTGCTGGAGCGGATTTCGGGGCAGGTGCTGCTTTTTTTGCTTTAGTCGACATTCGTGATTTCTCCTTGGATTGTGGTGTTTTGTTTATTTCTGGTTAAGCTGAAATTTGAGGCTCGTCTTTATCGGAGCCAATGACCCCGTATCGATGAAGTTTGTTATAGAGAGTCTTAATCGTGATTCCGAGTGAGCTTGCGGTTTTAGTCTTGTTCCCGTTGTGGAAAGCAAGCGCGCGCAAGATATGCCCCTTTTCCACTTCTTCAAGCGGAAGGCCGAGCGTGAATTCAGTCATCGGGCCGGAACTCATCTGATCTTTCGGCATGCGGATCGCGAACGGAACATCTTCTAAACGAATCTCGGAACCTTCAGCCAAAATTTTCAAGCGCTCCATCGTATTCTGGAGTTCGCGAATATTTCCTGGCCATGGGTAGTTTTGGAATACTTCAATCACCTTTGGATCGATGCGCTTCACATGAGTGGTTCCGCCAAAACGGGAGCTTTTGAGGAAAAACTCACAAAGCAGCGGAATGTCTTCTCGTCGCATACGGAGCGGAGGCATTTTAAGTGCGATCGTATTTAATCGGTAGAAAAGGTCTTCACGGAAGCGACCGGCACGAACTTCTTCGGTGAGATCGCGGTTCGTCGCGCTGATAATTCGCACGTTTACTTGAATCGGTTTCTTTCCGCCGATGCGGTAAAACTCGCCTTCCTGAAGGAAACGGAGAAGCTTGGTTTGGATCGCTGGGCTCATTTCGCCGATTTCATCGAGGAAGAGCGTTCCGCCATCCGCAGCTTCGCAGAGGCCAATTTTTGTAGCGACTGCGCCAGTGAACGATCCTTTTTCGTGTCCAAAGAGTTCACTCTCGAGCAGCGTTTCTTGAAGTGCAGCGCAGTTCACTGTGACATACGCCCCATTAGAGCGAGCCGAACGTTGATGAATTCTGCGAGCGATGAGTTCTTTTCCGGTTCCGCTCTCACCCAGGATGAGCACGGTCGCAGTTGTGAGAGCGATCTTATCCACCATGGCGAGAATCTCTTTAATTGCAGCGCTATCACCGATGATTTCTTGGCTGCGGCTTTCCGCTTCAACCAGAGTTTTCAGGGCTTTGTTTTCTTTTTGAAGAACGCGTTGTTGTTCTAGGATGCGTTCATGGGCGCGGCGGAGTTCGAGCGTCTTTTCTTCTACTGCGTTTTGAAGCTTCTTCTGGAAGGCTTTTGCATCAAAAAGCGTGTCTCGGTTTTTTACGATCGTTGAAATCTGGGAAGCAATCGACTCGAAGAACATGACATCGAGTTCATCGAATGCCTTCTTTGTTTTCGATTCAATAATCAATACACCGGAGAGAGCGCCATCGAGGAGAACCGGGATCGCGAGGAGTGATTGGGTCCCTTCGCTGACGATGAGGCTTGTGGATTTCACCTCGTGCGGGATTTCTTCAAGCAGTAAACTTTTCTTCGTTTTAAAAACGTAAGCGAGAACGGAATCCTCGGGAGAGAGCGCCTGTCCTTGCTCTACGAAGTGAGAACCGCGACCCACTACTGCTTCTAAGCGCGCCGACGCTTTTGAATTCGGGAGCGACCAGAATTGAATGCCGTCGTGATGCAGTTCGGATTGAAGGAGATGAAGAATGGATTGGTGGAGGTTTTCGGATTCGATGAATCCTTGGAGTCGGGTTGAGATTTCATTCAAAAGCTTGAAGTGGCTCAGGAGCTTTTGATGATTTTGGGAGTCGACTGCCATTTTGCCTCAGTTTGAGAGAGCGAATAAAACACTGTAAAAACTACTTCGTGCCTGGGCCGGGTGTGTCTTTTTTACCCGGGGGCGAGTTGGAAATTATCCTTTTTACATGGTGAATGCAACTTTAAAACTGCGCGTTGCGTCATATTATTTTAAATATATGATTTTATTAGTTATTTCCGGTCAACAGGGCAACAGTCATTCGGGGGTCTACTGAACCCGACGCTCAACCCGACGGAGCTTTTTCAGCCCCTGTTCTTCGAACTCTGAATTGAAGGAAATATCAGGAGTACGTGCGTTCAGAAGACGTGCAAGCTTCTCAAATTCCAAAACCACACCCGCTTCAATTTTTGAGCGATCGATGCTTGGAGAAGTCTTGAGGGAAATCACGAGCTTTCCGTCCGCGAGTTGAAGAATTCGATACGATTCGATTCCTTCGGGCGCCAATAAAACGCAGCGACGAGCGAAATCTGGAAAGACCTCAATCTTTTCGCCCTCGGAGTTGAGAAAGATCAGCGTATCGTCCATTCGACCTTCGATCGATTCCAGTGCGGTAAAGGGAGAGCCGCAGCTGCAGGGCGTTTTACGTTCGGTCAAAATATCATTCAGACAATATTTAAGCATCGGCTGAGTCGTCCGAGTAAAATCGGTGATGAGGGGCATGAACTTTCGAGCCTGCTCATCGATCCAAACTTTTTCAACGATGAGGCAGTCTTCATTGAGGTGAAGGACACCCTCACGACACGTGATCGCCAGAAACCCTTCGGTCGCTTGATAGAGCTGATGGATTTTCTGAGCGAATTTCGATTCGAGGATTTTTTGATCAAGCGGATCGAGAACCTCCGCAATCGAATAGATCCAAAGCGGCGTGATTCGAAGCTCTCCGCGGTCTTTGGCATCTGCGAGCTTCCGGAGCATGGAAGGGGGGGCGAGTAAGAGAGTGGGCTGGTACGTATTCAGTCTTTCAACATGCTCCGAAATCGGGCGGAGGAGGTCGAAAAATTCAAAACGAATGCGGCGGCTTCCAACTGACGAATAGAGATTTGAATTTGCGCGCATGAAGAGCGCGATCTTTTCGCCTCTGAGAATTCCTCGCGGGAGCGCTTTTGCGAGTATGGTTCCCGCGTAACGCCTTCGTTCTTGAGCAGTCACCATAAAAACGCCGCGCTGGCCGCTTGTTCCGGAAGATAAACCCACCGTGACTTTCCCAATTGTGGGAGAGAAGTCTCGGGTTTCTTCCGCCTGAATCGCTACCCGGTAGGCGTCCTGGAGTTTTACTCCAACCGTATTTAGGGTGTCGAAATTCTCCATCATCGTTTTTTTGTTCATCTGCGGGAGTTTTTTCCAAGCCTCGATGACATCGCCCGAGAGCAAGGGCGAGAAATAGGGTGAGTGCTTTCTCACCCAGAAAAGATGACGTTTTAACATTTCCTTCTGATATCTCAGGAGCTCGTCTCGCGAGCGAAAGCGAATCAGGTATCGAACCTGAATGTATTTCCAAAGGATTGAGAGGAGTTCAAAAATGCGGCTCATTGCTTCCGCTCACAGTGACAAGGAATCATTTCAATTCCGAGATCAGATTCCCAAACATCGTGAATCCGATCGATCGTATCGCGATAAATTTCGGTGTCCGAAAAAATCAATCGAGTGATGGAGCTCGGGTAGCGTTTTTCGCGATAGGTTTCATGCGTCCAGGCGGCGTCTGCAAGAAAGAGTGCGCGTGTTCCATCGCTCTTTCGAATGAGTAGGCCCCAATGACCGAGGGCGTGGCCGGGAAGCTCAATTGCGATTGCGCTTCCGTCACCAAAAAGATCGTACCCCTCCGGGAATTGAGGGATGGAAGTGGGGACGAGTTTATTCTCCGTAAATGAGCGCATTCTAGGCTCGATCGTCTCCGGGAAGAGTCCGGATAAGTATCCAGATAACACCTGGCTCAGTCGCGGCATCGAATGGATCTTTCGAAATGCGGACCGATCCGCATGAATGGTCGCACTTGGAAAATCCACTGCGCCGCCCACGTGGTCTGCATGAAAGTGGGAGAGGATGAGGTGCCTAACATCCCGAGCTTGAATTCCTTTTTTCTTTAAAAGCTCGAGCGCGCTTGATCCCGAGTCGATTGAGACCGGGGTAACAAGCGCATAGAGTTTTTCGGGAAGTTTTTTCGTCAGATCGTGAAAGCGCGCGGAGTAGCCGGTATCAAATAGAACGACACCTTCCTGAGGGTGTGTGATGAGTGCGACATTTGCGGGAAAACGCATCGAAGAAAATGAGGAACCCGGAAGCACAATCCCCTTGGGATGAGTGCAGTAGCCCGCTTCTAGGATCTCAAAATCAACGCCCACTTCACGGGTCATGCTTCCCCGCTTTCCTTCTTTTTCCACCAGTGGATGAATCGATCTAAGCCTTCATTCATCGAGATTTTTGGTTTATAGTGAAGATCTTTTTTCGCCTCATCGATATTCAGAGTTCGTGAGAGGGCGAGTGTTGCAGCCATATAACGAGTGAGGATCGGATCCTTATAATCTTGGAAATTGCGTGAAACAAATTCAAGCGTACTACCTAGAGCGTATGCCGCCCAGAAGGGCATCCGTTTTTCTTTGTATTGAATTCCCAGGCGTCCGAGCACAGAGCGAATCACTTCATAGTTTGAAACGGGCTCATCGTTCGTCAAGTTGTAGACCTTCCCACGAATGAGAGCGGGAGCAACTAAGGCGCTCAGAATTCCATCCACAACGTTTGAAACGAATGTAATA
>CAYOJT010000107.1:8693-9530 GCA_964404365.1 uncultured Bacteriovoracaceae bacterium | reverse complement strand
ATCGACTTACTTTTTTACGATTGAAGTCCCGCGCGAGATTTCTTGGAAGTCTGCGACGGGACTTCGTCGTTTTTCACGCGAGGATTTTTTTGCTTTTTTATGGCAAGAATTCGGCGATTCGCGAGGATTAGTCGGCATTCACGAAGGTACTTTACTCAGTGAAGAAGCTTTCGATGCGGGCCTTGAGACTGAGTCTTGGACGGTCGATTCGGCTGAGGCGCCTCGCGAGCGCGACTGGGTGGATTCGATGTCGCTTGAGCGCGCAGTTTTGTATTTTTCTTCCCAAGACCTCGCGAAAAAAGCTCACCTCGAAATTTCGAGCTCGGTTCCATTCAATGTGGGTCCTGTTTCGGAACAGAAAGCAGAAGACTGGGACGCGAAATGGAAAGCCTCCTATCAGGGCGTGTTTATTCCTCCGTGTTGGGAGGTGAGGCCGCCGTGGTTTGACGAAAAAACTTTACCCCGCGACCATCGACTTATTCGTTTAAATCCCGGCGCAGGTTTCGGTACCGGTACGCATGAGACGACTCAACTGTGTCTGCAGGCGCTTGAGCGCGCTTTGAAATCTCGCCCCGGCGCCGAAGTTCTAGACTTTGGAAGTGGGAGTGGAATTCTCGCTTTCGCAGCAGCGCTCATGGGTGCTCGGGTCGATGCAGTCGAGATCGATGAATTAGCAGTCGATAATGCGCGCGAGAATGCTGCTTTAAATGGAATCGAAGGCCGAATCGAGTTTCAGCTGAAGCTCGAGGAACTCTCGCGACCTAATCAGAAGTACGAAATCGTGCTTGCGAATATTTTACGTCCTGTATTGATCGAATTTTCTCGAGAACTTGTTTC
>CAYOJT010000107.1:0-8683 GCA_964404365.1 uncultured Bacteriovoracaceae bacterium | reverse complement strand
TTTCGAGAATGGCCGCGGATGCGACCCTGATTTTGTCCGGTCTCATTGAGCGAGATGTAGACGAAATCGTGAAGGTCTACTCCAAACTCCTTCCAGATCATCAAGTGAAGGTCTCACCACTCAACGAGTGGCGCGGAGTCGTTTTTTCTAAAAACTGACGTCATTTCATAAAGATAAGAGCGAAACTTCACTCCAAAAAAGCCGATCTATCCGGACGGGAAACCTGTGAAGTCACGAGTCGCTTTAAAACGAATCGATGAGCTCGCCGTTCCTCCCGCCTACAGGGATGTCTGGATTTCGAGAATTTCAGTAAAGGAAAAATCGGATAAAATCATTCTCTTGTCCCCGCATGATGTCCTCCAGGACTTCTCTAAGCGTGAGGTCGTCCGATTCCTTCGCCCCTTTTTGGTCGTAACAAGTGATGATTAGGTGATCGACGGCATGAATGAACGGTAATCGATTAAAGACGAGTTTCCATTCATGAGAGAGGTATCCCGAATCACGAAAATTCGCTCGTAGTCGGAAGGTTGAGTTTTTTCGGATTTTTGCGGTGAATTTTTCAGAGAGTGTCCATTCGGTATTGCTGCCGGCCATGTAGGCCAGTCGACAGCGATTTCCTTGGGCCAGGAGAATGTTACTGCTATCCAGCACATTTTTTGGGCCGAGAATCAGCGGTCTTGTGAATTGGATTCCTAAATCCCCGGGCCAGACTATGAGCAAACCTTTTTGAATGTCGCCCAATTTCCAATCCAGAATTTCGGATGCCTCCGCTGAAAGCGTGTGGACGCAAACGAGGAGCATTCCTAAGAAAAAACTAAGGTCGCGTAGGCGTCGGCTAGTAGATCGTCTCAAGCGTACAAGCATAGTGATGGGCACTATAGATTCTGAATCCCAGTCTTGCAACGCAAAGCGTCAATAATTAGGAGTTTCCGTTCACCATAAGGAACCACTGTACGAAGCCCGACAGTGCAATACGCTGAATGAGCCCAGCGAAAAAGCCGCGTCCATCCTCGAGGTTGATGGCCCCTCTGCTGTGTGTTCCACTAGGTCCACTCATGACTTGGCTCTCGCGTAACGCCGAAATCGGCCGTCCGATGAAACTTTCGTTTTGGCGAAAGATTTCGATTTCTTCGTGGTTCATCACCCACGATTCATCGGTCATTGCGGTTCTTGAACTCGATGCGGAGCCCGCGCTGAAATACCTCGAGGAAGAGTCGAAGCGTTCCGGAAAGAAACTCACGATTACGCATTTTGCGGGTTATGCGATCGGAAAAGTTTTCTACGAACATCCGGAAATTAACTGCCTGTACCGCTGGGGAAAACTTTATCCGAGGAAAACGGCGGACGTTTGTTTTTTGATCGCTTCAGGAACTGGGAAAATGGCCGAGGGTGAAGACCTGTCGGCGTTTACTGTTCGAGAAGCGGATAAAAAGGGCGTGCTTGGAATTGCTGAAGAGCTCGAATCTCGCGTGAAATCCGTGAAGGCGGGTGGAGACGTTTCATTTCGCGGTATCAAGCAGATGCTCGATTATTTTCCACACTTCATCAGACGCCCACTCGTGAATCTTGCAGACTTCATCATGCACTCTCTGAATCTTTGGTCTCCGATCTTAGGGATCGAGAGAGATGCATTTGGAAGCGTGATGCTCACCAGCGTCGGTTCGCTCGGAGTTGAATTTGCGATTGCTCGTATTTATCCCCAGAGCCGAAACTCACTGATCATCTCTGTAGGCGCAGTGAAGGATAAGCCCGTCGTTAAACAGGGTCAGGTCGTGCCCGGGAAAGTCGTGAAAGTCGCTTTCACCGCCGATCACCGGATTGTGGATGGCCTCCATGCGGGTTACATGCTCCGTACCTTTGAAAAAATCTTCCAAAACCCGCGTGGAGAGCCCCTTTTAGGGCGATAACGCAGAGCGCGTCGCGTCTTTCAAATCGGCGACACGCCGTCTTCATGTTATGAAAAATGAATCGAAAAATAGGGCAGCAAATTCGCTGAACCCAAAATAAGGACCGTACCCGTCATGATTCAATCCGGAAAAGTCGTTACACTTGCGTATCATCTGAAAGATTCCAAAGGCCAAACGCTCGATCAAGCAACATCCGCTGATCCATTCGTTTACATGGCGGGAGCAGATCAAATTGTTCCTGGCCTCGAGAGCGCGCTCCACGGTTTGAAAAAAGGCGACAAGAAAGACGTCGAAGTTTCTCCCGAAGAAGGTTACGGCGAAAAAAATCCAGGACTTCTCCTCACCGTGAATCGCTCCCAGTTTCCGGGCACCCAAGAAATCAAAGCGGGAATGCAATTCCAAGCTCAGAGCCCAGAAGGTCACGGCATGGTTTTCAAAATCATGGCAGTCGAAGGGGACCAAGTCACGATCGATGGGAATCACCCATTGGCGGGCGAGAAACTTTTCTTCGCAATCGAAGTTCTCGATATCCGCGATGCGACCGATGAAGAAAAATCTCACGGACACGCGCACGGACCGGGCGGCCATCACCACTAAGAACAGGACTGAGGACGGATAGGTACGATGAGCTTAGGAAAGAGCTACGAGCCCAAGGAATTTGAATCCAAACGCTATCAGTATTGGATGGAGAACGGTTGCTTTGATGCTTCCGATGAAAACGTTCCGGGACAAAAATCCTTTTGTATCGTCATTCCTCCTCCAAACGTTACAGGTGCCCTTCACATGGGGCACGCGCTCACCAACGCGATTCAAGACATCTTAGTTCGCTGGCGCCGCATGCGTGGAGACAACACGCTTTGGCTCCCGGGAACAGATCACGCGGGGATTGCGACTCAAACTCAGGTCGAGAAGGCGATTGCAAAAGAGGGAAAGGGACCAACGGGACGTCCGCTTTCGCGCCATGATCTGGGACGGGAAAAATTCTTAGAGCGCACCTGGAAGTGGAAGAATGATCACGCTCACATCATTACAGGGCAGCTGAAGCGCTTAGGTTCGAGTCTCGACTGGAAGCGCGAGCGTTTTACGATGGACGAGGGCCTTTCCTCTGCTGTTCGTGAAGTTTTCGTTCGGCTTTTTGATGAGGGACTCATCTATCGAGGCGAGCGCATCATTAATTGGTGCACACGCTGTCAGACGGCGCTCTCAGATCTCGAAGTTATTCCTACGGATCGGAAGGGCCAGATCTGGTCCATTCGGTATAAAATCGTAAACGCGGATGGTTCGGCAGTGAAAGATCCTGAAACGGGCGAACCCACGATTCTCACGATCGCAACCACCCGCCCGGAAACGCTCCTCGGAGACACTGCGGTTGCAGTTCACCCTGAAGACGAACGTTACAGCCATATCCACGGAAAAATGGCGATTCTGCCACTCGTGAATCGAAAAATTCCGGTGATCGTGGATGAATACGTCGATCGCGAATTCGGAACGGGCGCATTGAAGGTCACTCCTGCTCACGACTTCAACGATAACGATCTCGGCATGAAGCATAAACTTCCTGTGATCTCGGTCATGGGGAAAGACGGTAAAATCACGACTGAGGGCGGAGTTTACTCGGGACTGAAATTTTCAGAGGCGCGAGAAAAAATCGTTGAGGACCTGAAGGCGGCTGATCTTTTCGTTAAGGTCGAAGATCACCCGATGAAAGTGGGGCTCTGTCAGCGCTGCGATCAAGTCGCAGAACCGATCATTTCAAAACAATGGTTTGTGAAAATCGAACCTCTCGCGAAACCGGCACGCGACGTTGTGACGAGTGGAAAAATCGAGTTTTCGCCCAAATCATGGGAAAAGACGTATTTCGAATGGATGAATAATATCCGCGATTGGTGCATCTCCCGTCAGCTGTGGTGGGGGCATCAAATTCCTGCTTGGTATTGTGGCGATTGTGAGAACATTACGGTCTCAAAAACGGATGCGACGAAGTGTTCGAAATGTGGCAGTACGAAACTCACTCGCGACGAAGACGTGCTTGATACCTGGTTCTCTTCTGCGCTTTGGCCGTTTTCGACTTTAGGCTGGCCCGAGAAAACCAAAGCTCTCCAAACTTTTTATCCAACTTCGATCCTCGAAACAGGCTTCGACATCATCTTCTTCTGGGTTTCTCGGATGATCATGATGGGTCTTCACTTCATGGACGATGTCCCGTTCCGAAAAGTTTACCTTCACGCCATGGTTCGCGACGAAAAAGGCGAAAAGATGTCGAAGTCGAAAGGGACCGTGATCGATCCGCTCACCGTGATCGATGCTCACGGTGCCGATCCTCTTCGATTCACTCTGGCTGCGATGGCAGGTCAAGGTCGAGACATCAAGCTTTCGGTTGACCGCGTGGAAGGTTACCGCGCGTTCGCGAATAAACTTTGGAATGCGACGAAGTTCCTTCACCTCCAATTCGAAGATGCTCAAGGCGGTCCGATCGCTGAACCTCAGGGTGGAGCGGAAGCGTGGCTGAAATCGAATTTCAAATCTCTGTCTCTTTCGAATCGCTGGATTCTGTCGCGCTTACAGGTTGTGGCTGCGAAGGTGGAAGAGGGGTTTAAAAACTTTGAGCTCGACCAGTCGGCAATGGGGCTCTATGAATTTGCCTGGCTCGAGTTCTGCGATTGGTACATCGAATTTTCAAAAATTCCGCTCAGAAAAGCTGGAAAAGAGCGCGAGGAAGCGATCATCACCCTGTCTTACGTACTCGAGACGCTTTTCAAACTCCTTCACCCGATCATGCCGTTTGTGACTGAAGAACTTTGGGAGTCATTACCTTGGAAAAAGGCATCGAACAGTCCTGCGCGTGCACGCGATAAAAAACCACCGCTCATGACCCTCATGTTCCAAGCTTTCCCGGACCCGATCGCGGCATTTAAAGATCAGGATGCTGAAGACGAAATTACGAAGTTGAAATCCGTGATCGAGGCGCTCCGAAATTTCAGAGGTGAAAATAACCTCTCACCGAAGAAAGAGTTCGCCGTTTCTTACGTCCTCCGGGATCCTTCGGCGAAGGCGTTCATGGAGAAAGCGAAAAGCGACATTCTCCAGCTTTCGCGGATTACGGATTTAGCGCCGATTGCGGCGGGAACAAGCTTAGGAAAATTCGAATCGGTGATCCCGATTGCGAATCCCGCTGTCGATCTCAAGATCAATCTCGATGGCTTGGTGGACGTTGAAGAAGAAGTGAAACGTCTAAAGAAAGAAATTTCGAAGGTCGAAGAGGATCTCGCGCACGTTCAGGGGAAATTAAATAAAGAGAGCTTCGTTGCGAAAGCACCGCCGGCTTTGATTGAGAAGACCCGAGCCGAAGAGGCAGGCTTCCTCCAAAAGAAAAAGGACCTCGAGAGTGCGCTGAAGAAGCTCCTCGGTTGATTCATTCATGAAAAAAGAAAAGAAAACGGATGCTCCGGTCTTTGTCCTGGTCGGCCCAATGATCGAAAGCTTCGATCTTGCGCGCTGGGCGCATCGGTTCTTCATGCAAGACGACGCAGTCGTATTTGTGGGAGTGGACTCGGGTGTAAAGCCCTTGATTCAGTCCGGGTTACCCGTCAGTTTCGCTGTCGGCGACTGGGACTCTCTCGATAATCCTAAAAAATGGCTCGATGGTCTTTCGCACGTCACTTTGAAGTCCGATAAGGATGGGAGTGACCTTCACTACGCAATCGAGGCCTGTCGCGAATTCGGCGCGCGCAGCTTTGTGTGCATGGGATTTCAGGGCGGGGAGGCGGATCAGGAGTTAGGCGTTCACCTCGATTTATCGGATGCCGCCTCCACGGCCGATTCCATTACCTCCATTGGGCCTCGGGGCCGCTACGATTACTTCTCAAGACCGAATCAGGACCACGTCATCTTGGGTTCAAGTGGGCAAAAAGTATCTATCTTTCCGCTCTTCGGAGAGGCTAAAGGCGTCAAGTTCCGTGGATTGCGGTACTTGCCTCGGGGTGGGATACTGAAGGTATCGTCCCACGGATTAAGTAATGTCCTGACCCAATCTCAGGCCACAGTACGTTTTTCGAAGGGACGATTGATCGTCATGCAACCCGGAAACGTCCATGGCAGAAAACACGTCCGAAAACAAAAGCGCTAGCCCCAGTTCGCGAGGAGAAATCCTGGCTGAGCGCCGTGAAAGTATTGGGCTCGAAGTCGACGACTTAAAGCACCATGCGACTTCCTCCAAGTCTCCGATTTACGTCTTCGACTCGATTCGTCCGCGAATTTTAGCGGACACCGTAAGCCTGACTACAAAAGAAGTTCCGCCACAAAAAATCGAAAACGAACTCACCGCGACCCTCTATTCGGAGAGGCAGCGACTCAATCGTGACCGAGGGAATCTCTTCACGAAATCACGCTTGAAAGCCGATCGAAAACTCTGGTCGCGTGTCCAATCGGCCCTTCTTCGGCCAGCGATCGAAGCGGACCGCGGAAAGCTTCTCCAGGATGTATTGAATCATTACGCAGAAGAAATCGGCGGCCATTTCAAGCAGGGCGTGTATCGTTTCGCGACCTCAGCCGTTCCTTTCCTATTTAATTGGCTCTTGAATGCCGCAAGCCTGAAGAATTTTTTACCCTGGAAGATGCGCGCAAGCGTGAATGAGCGAATGCCGATTTATGGAGAAGTCGCGCACCTTCGAAAACTTGCGGAAAAGGGAACGATTCTTCTCGTTCCGACTCACCAATCGAACATCGATAGCATCCTAATCGGATACATCATTTACGTGATGGGTTTACCGCCATTCGCGTACGGAGCAGGACTCAATCTCTTTTCAAATCCGATGCTGAGCTTTTTCATGTCGAATCTCGGCGCTTACACAGTCGATCGACAAAAGAGTAGTTTTCTCTACAAAACGATCCTGAAGAACTATTCCACTCGGATCTTACAAGAAGGCATCCACTCCATCTTCTTCCCTGGCGGCGGTCGCTCTCGAAGCGGCGCGATCGAAAGTAAGCTGAAGCTCGGACTTTTGGGAACAGGCTTAGATGCCATGATCCACAATATTAAGAACAGGAATCCCAAGCGAAACGTTTACATCGTGCCGATGGTGATGAGCTATCACTTTGTCTTAGAAGCCTCGTCGCTCATTGATGATTACTTAGCGGACGCGGGAAAACACCGCTTCATCATCACCGATGATGAATCCTCACAGTTTTCAAAAACCCTGAACTTCTTCTGGCAAATCTTCAAAGGCCAGAGTGGTTTCACGGTCCGCGTAGGGAAACCTCTCGATGTCTTCGGGAATTTTGTGGATGAAGAGGGGAATTCTATTGGGCCGAATGGGACGGTGATCGATCCCGAAATGTGGCTCACGAGCTACGGAAAGCTCGGACCCGATCCTCAGCGTGACCGGGAATACACGAAAATCCTGGGTCAAAAGCTCGTGGAGCGCTTTCATGCGGAGAACACGGTTCTCACTTCGCATTTGGTCGCTTTCACATTCTTTGAAGCATTAAGAGAGCGTTACCCCGATCTCGATCTTTATCGTTTCGTACGTATCTCCCATTCGCAGCGATCCATCCCCTGGGATGCGTTCTTAGCGGAAGCGGAAGTGATGCATCAGCGGGTGAAACACGCGGCCGCTCATGAAAAATTCCACCTCTGCCCCGAACTTCAGACGATGGATACGAAGTCTTGGGTGAAGGATGGAATTCGAAACTTGGGCCTCTTTCACGGGAACGCAGTTTTGAAGCGAGATAAGACGACGATTTACACGGAAGACATGAACCTTCTTTATTATTACCGAAACCGATTGGCAGGTTATGGGATGAGTTTGCTTGCCGATCCCAACCGCAGAATGCCGGGACAACACGATGAAAAGGGATTTTTGGCGTAATTCAAAAGTCGCCGTAATTGGAGGCGGAAGCTGGGGTTCGGTGCTTGCGAAGGTCGCAGCTCAGAACTGCGGGGAAGTCCGCGTCTGGATGAGGGATGCGGAACAAGCCCGCGCGATCAACTCCACCCGTTCGAACCCCGATTACGTTTCAGAAATGTCGATTCCGCCGAACGTTCTCGCCGTGAATGATATCGAGCGCGTTTTCGAAAACAGCGGTGTTCAGGCCGTGATCTGGGCTTTGCCCTCGAAAGCTTGTCGCGAGCAAGCGAAGCGATTCGCTCCCTTTTTAAGAGGAGATGAAGTGATCCTTCACGCGACGAAAGGGATCGAAGATGGAACGATGAAGCGTGTCTCCGTCATGCTTCGCGAAGAACTTCCGTGTCCGCGTATCGGCGTGATCAGTGGACCAAACCTGGCCTCCGAAATCGCACGCGACGAACCCGCTGCAACTTGTATCGCATCCGAATTTGATGAGGTGGTGGAAGGGGGAGTGGCTCTTCTAACCACCCCAAGATTTCGCGTCTATTCGGCTGATGATGTGATCGGAATCGAGTGGGCTGGGACACTGAAGAACATTTACGCGATCGCCGCAGGCGCACTCGATGAATTAAAGTTCGGTTGGAATACTCGGTCCCTCATGATTACCCGGGGACTAGCCGAAATGGTTCGTTTCGGAACCGCGATGGGTGGAAAAGAAGGAACCTTCCTGGGACTCGCGGGTGTGGGTGATCTTTTCGCTACCTGCTCTTCGCCGCTTTCTCGAAATTACCGAGTGGGCACGATGCTCGCTCAGGGAATGAAACTCGACGATGTTCTCAAACAACTCGGCGCTGTAGCGGAGGGTGTGCGCACCACTCAGATCATTTCTAAATTCGCGAGTGAACGCGGAATTTACATGCCGATCACTCA
>CAYOJT010000106.1:3835-9536 GCA_964404365.1 uncultured Bacteriovoracaceae bacterium | reverse complement strand
TTCAACGAAATGGGGAGCGCTACCAATTCCTTCGCTGGGGACAAAATGCGTTCCAGAACTTCCGCGTCGTTCCTCCAGGAACCGGCATCATTCACCAGGTGAACCTGGAATACCTCTCGCACGTCGCGATGACTTCAGGCGATCTCGTTTATCCCGACACCATGGTCGGAACCGACTCGCACACGACCATGATCAATGGTCTCGGCTGCTTGGGCTGGGGCGTGGGCGGTATCGAAGCCGAAGCCGCGATGCTTGGACAGCCTTGTTCGATGTTGATCCCGCTTGTTGTGGGCTTCAAAATGACCGGAAAAATCCGTCCAGGTGTGACCGCGACCGATCTTGTTCTCACTGTCACCCAAATGCTTCGTAAAAAAGGCGTGGTTGGAAAGTTCGTCGAATTCTACGGCTCAGGTCTGTCAGGGCTCACACTCGCGGATCGCGCGACGATTGCGAACATGGCTCCAGAATATGGCGCAACGGTCGGTCTCTTCCCGATCGATGAAAAAACGACCGAGTTCTTACGCCTCACGGGTCGCGATTCTCAGGCCGATCTCGTCGAAGCTTATTATAAAGAACAAGGCCTCTGGTATAACCCGACCCAAGCCGAATCGAGCTATTCGGATACTTTGGAACTTGATCTCAGCACCGTTGAACCCTCACTTGCAGGACCTGCTCGTCCTCAAGACCGCGTGCCTCTTCAGAAAATGCCGGAGAGCTTTGAAAAATACGCAGTCGAACTCTCAAAGGGTGATGCGAAAAAAGCTCACAACTCTCATGATGTCGCGGGAGCAGGTTACAAATTGGAAAACGGTGCAGTGGTCATCGCTGCGATCACTTCCTGCACGAACACTTCAAACCCTGGCGTTCTTGTGGCTGCAGGACTTCTGGCGCAGAAGGCCGCCGCTCGCGGTTTGAAAGTGAAACCTTGGGTGAAAACTTCTCTTGCTCCAGGTTCAAAAGTCGTGACCGACTACTTAACCGAGTCTAAACTTCTTCCTTCTCTTGAGACGCTTGGATTCAACGTTGTGGGCTACGGCTGCACGACCTGTATCGGTAACTCAGGCCCGCTCCCCGATGCGATTTCTAAAGCCGTCACCGAGGGTGATCTTTATGTAGCGTCCGTCCTCTCGGGTAACCGAAACTTCGAAGGTCGCGTGAACCCTCAAGTAAAAGCAAACTACCTAGCTTCACCTCCACTCTGCGTCGCCTACGCGATCGCAGGAAACGTGAATATCAATCTAACCACGCAGCCGCTTGGAAAGGGTTCAGACGGAAAAGATGTCTTCTTGAAAGACGTCTGGCCGACTGAAGAAGAAGTGGCTTCGATCATTTCGAAAAATGTCACTTCGAAACAGTTCAAGAAATCCTATTCGGATGTTTTCGCAGGAGACACAGCTTGGTCGACCCTCGAGGTCCCCACTGGAAACCTCTATCAGTGGACGAATGATTCGACCTACATCAAGGAACCGCCATTTTTCCAAAACATGAAGTCGAAACCAGATCCTGTGACGGATATTCATGGCGCACGCGTGCTTGCGCTCCTGGGTGATTCGATTACGACGGACCACATTTCACCTGCGGGTTCATTCAACGCGAAATCCCCCGCCGGTCAGTACCTCGTATCTCTTGGCGTGAAGCCTGAAGATTTCAATGGCTACGGCGCTCGCCGCGGTAACTTTGAAGTCATGGCGCGCGGAACGTTTGCAAACGTCCGCCTGAAAAACATGCTCGTCCCAGGCGTCGAAGGTGGGGTTACGAAATACCTTCCCACTGGCGAAACGACATCGATTTTCGATGCGTCTCAGAAATACCAAGCGACGAATACGCCGCTCATCGTGCTTGCGGGTAAAGAGTACGGAACAGGTTCTTCTCGAGACTGGGCTGCAAAAGGTCCAAAACTTCTCGGCATTCGGGCAGTCATCGCTGAGAGCTTTGAACGTATTCACCGCTCGAACTTGGTCGGGATGGGGATTTTGCCACTTCAATTCATCAACGGTGAAAATCCGAAAACACTCGGCCTCACCGGCGAAGAAGTGTTCGAGATCTTGGGTCTAGGCGCACTTTCCTGCGGCCAGATCATCTCGGTGAAAGCGAAGGGTGCTTCGGGCGAAAAAACCTTCAAAGCGAAGGTCCGCATCGATACGCCGAACGAAATCGAATACTTCCGCCACGGCGGGATTCTTCAGTACGTGCTTCGAAACCAGATCGCAGCTCAACCCTAATCAAAAGGAACGGATGAGAGATAAACTTCCTGAGCTTGAACGAGTCGAAGTTGGTTACCGGTGGTACAAGCGAAAGGCGCCTGATAACGCTGATTACGTCGCCTCAACTCGCGATGTCTTTCAAGCTCGGTTTGCGCGCTTCACGAAGGAAATATTTAAAAAACATCCTAAGCTCGAGATCGCGGGCCTAATTTCCGCCGTAGCTGGCGAAATTGGAAATAATTCATTTGACCACAACCTTGGACTCTGGGAATCGACGCCTGGAGCTTGGTTCGATTACGGTGTAGATAAGGAAAGCATTTGGTTCATCGTCGCTGATCGTGGCGTAGGGTTACGTGCAACCTTATCTCGTGTGTCACCAGAGATTAAAACTGACAGGGATGCGCTCGATACTGCTTTCTACAAAGTCATTTCCGGCAGAGCACCTGAAAAACGAGGAAATGGATTAAAATTCGTGCGCGCGACCGTTAACACCAATCCAGGCATGGGGATGTATTACGAATCAGAGGAAGCGGACGCTGCTTTCGGCGAAAAAACCGCCCTACTTTCATCAGAAATCGAACAAATTAAAATCAGGGCAAATGGTTCAAAGAAACCTCCAAGCGGCATGTTTGCGTGGGTGGTATGGTCAAAAAAATAAGAGTCCCACTCAAACAGTTCGGAGATGTACTTGTGTCGCGCCCATCCGCTCAAGACGCCTACCGACGTTTTCGCAATGAACTCTCGGGACATCCTTTCTGCCCTGTCAAACTCGATTTTAATGGCGTTAAAGTGCTTGCGCCTTCTTGGCTCGACGAGTTTATGCAGCTTTTACGTAAGGATGATCATGATATTTATTATGAGACTCCAAAACGGAATGCTTCGGTTATTCAATCCCTAAAAACAATAGAGGAAAGTGCAGCGACGACGACAGAAAAACATCCTTGGAGAATTTGCAGCCTCGGGTTTCACTGGGTTATTGAACACCCTAGACAGAAGCGCGCAGGAAAAATTGAAGATGTCGACGGACACTGTCGGAGAAATCCATCGCATAAAGACACAATATATACCGATGAGCTCGATAAAATTGCAGATACCTATTTCTCAAAGCTACGTTCAACCCTATACCCTGCCCCTTCTCAACATAAAAATGGCGCACGGTACGATCCTTTCATCGAAGGATGGACCCTATATTGGAATGAAGTTCTAAAGCCAACCGTGGCACTAGACTCAAATTTGATTAAGGCGTTAATTTTCACAGAATCGAGTTTCGAAGAAAACCCACCGAAAAAAAAACTTCGCGCAACTGGCCTCATGCAACTTCTGCCACAGACCGTTAAGATTTTAGGCGACCCTAAAGGAGAACTCCCTGACCATATCGTCTCGATCTCAATGAAGGATGCTGAACGTGCAAACCCAAATATTGCGTGCGGCATTCGTTGGTTATTTTGGAAAAAAAGACTCGCTAGCATAAAACTTAAACGTGAAGCCTCGTGGGAAGAAGCCGTTTGGGAATACAAAAGTGTGACGAGCAATTCAAAAAGAGATAGAGAAATAAGGAATACTTTTAATGAAGTCTATTCTGCATATAAAAAATAAGACACGTTTTCTATCGATTCTCATTTGTGGTTCCGTTGGTTTCCTGCCGTGCGCCTATGCTGAATGGAATGAAGCAGAGAGCATAAAAGACACCCTTCGGTGGTCCGTTCTCACCCCAACCTACGGCATCACCTTAACGAAGGATTTAAAACGCTGGGCGACTCATTTTAGGACAAGCCAATACAACGAATTACATCCTGAAGGAATGTACTTTCAATGTTTCGAATCACGCGATGTGCTTGCGTACTGCGAAGTAAGCGAAGAGGTTTATAATTCCGATATTGGCGGTTATCCATCTACGTTTTCTGTGGATGCATTTCTAGACGACGGTAAAGTTGAATCCTATCTTGCGCGAAAAGTGATCGCCATTGATGACTGTATGAAAATTGCAAAACACGCACGGAGTATCATCAAGCGAAGCACACACGTCTGTCTAGGCGGTGAAGGAACATCCTACAACTTCAAAGAAGACGGCAAGGTCCGAACTTGGATATGGGATCGTCTTCGAACGGAAACTGAGAGTGATGGCTGGTGGAATGAAAGCTGATTCGCTCGAGATTAGCGTCGTCATTCCTTGCTACAATGAAGAGTATCGCCTCCCGCGGACGCTCGAGCGTTTTTCCTCGTTCCTCAAGGCGCGCGGAATCACGGCCGAAGTGATTGTGGTCGTAGAGCCGGGGACCGATCAGACGGCAGAGTGTGCAAGATCTTTTTCCTCTCACTTCGCAGACGCTCACTCTTCACTCATCGTCATCGAGAACGAACATAAACGTGGTAAGGGTTACGCCGTGCGAACCGGACTCCTCCGCGCGTCTGGAAAATTTGCGTTCTTTATGGACGCGGATTTGGCGACCGAGCTCGAGGCGATTCCTCGATTCTTAGAATATTTCGCAAGACACCCCAACACTCCAGTCTTAATCGGAAGCAGGCGCGATCCCTCGACCGTCATCGTCGAGCGTCAGAGCTGGCTTCGAGAAAAGCTCGGGCGCGGATTTAATCGAATCATCCGAAGCTTAGGCGTCCATTCGATTCGCGATACTCAGTGTGGATTTAAGGCCTTTCGTCTCCGAGTGGTCCCCTCACTCTTCAAGCGAGCGACGATGGATGGGTTTGCTTTTGATGTCGAGATTCTGGTCTTAGCCACCCGGCTTCACTACCCGATCGCAGAACTTCCCGTCCGCTGGAGCCACCAGGAACGCTCGAGCGTTCGAATCGTTCGCGATTCGATTCGCATGTTCTGGGACTTGATTTGGCTCCCGGTTCGCGTCCATTACAGCTTTTCGCGCCACCCGATGGGCTCACTCCCGGGCGATCGACATCCATGAATTCATCTGGCGTTACCCTGACCCCTTTTCATCAAACGAACGAGGGCGAAGCCCATGCAAAACGCCGCATGGAAATCCTAGCCGAATACCCAGAAATTCGATCCCTCTTCGGTACCGATTCCTTTACGGCGGTTGTCACCGTCTTAGTCGTATTCTCGCAGATCGGACTCGCCTTCGGGGTCTCCAAAATCCAGCCGCACTTAGGACGAGGCGAACTTTTTCTCACTCTCCTCGGACTCTCCTACCTCGTGGGTTCTATTCTAAACCACTGGGCCGCGATGACTGTTCACGAATGCAGCCATTACCTCGTATTTAGGAATAAAACCTGGAATCGCTGGCTTGCGCTTTTTGCGAACATTCCCTTTATTTTTCCGATGTCGATGACCTTTATTCGCTATCACGTGGGCCATCACGCGAAACTGGGCGTCCTGGGTGAAGATACAGACCTTCCCCTCGCGCTCGAGGTCCGCGCGATCGGGAAAAATCGCTTTTCTAAATTTCTCTGGGTCGTTTTTAATTTCTTCTTCTACGCCGGTCGGGCATTCACTGTTATGAAGCCGCTCGATCGATGGGAAA
>CAYOJT010000106.1:0-3825 GCA_964404365.1 uncultured Bacteriovoracaceae bacterium | reverse complement strand
CGCAGTCGGCGGATACGGGATTTTATACCTCGTTCTCTCCACCGTTTTCGGTATGAGCATTCACCCCGTTTCGGCGCATTTTATCCATGAACACTATGGATTTAAAAACGGCCAGGAAACGTATTCCTACTACGGTCCGCTTAACAGGGTCGCTTTCAATGTCGGATACCACAACGAGCACCACGACTTCATGCAGGTTCCCGGGTCTCGACTTCCCGAACTCAAGAGGATCGCATCGAAATACTACGAGCCACTCACTCACCATCATTCTTGGACCTGGGTACTTCTCGAATTCATCTTTCGGCGGGATCTGTCGCTTTCGGATCGAATTGTTCGTTCGCGCGAGGACTTTAACAAGGGGCGCGCGGCGCTTCGGATGCGGAAAGGATAGAGATGCACAAGATACTTCGAGAACCTCGAGATCTTCCTCTCCTGCGGGCCTATGGAGAAGCTACGCTCACTGCTATCTTCGGCACCCTCCTTTTCTTCTCTGCCTTTTATGCATTTGATCCCGATACCCGGCATTACTCTAATCTCCTTTGGTGGCTGGGTTCCATCGTTTACACTCTGATCCTCATGAAGGCCGCGGGGCCATTTATTTTAATGGAGCACGTGCTTCTCCATCGGAAAACCTTTCATCGGCGATTCGAGTGGTTAGAAAGATTCATGGTTTATTTCCTGAATCCATTTTTCGGCCAAACCTTCTGGAGCTATGGCGCTCACCACATCGGGATGCACCACGTGGAAGAGAACGGAATCGATGATCTCTCGTCGACTGAGAGGTATCAGCGCGATTCGTTTTTGGATTTTCTGCAGTATTTTTTCACTTTCTTCGTGGTCGCGGGTTCAACGCTGCCCCGTTACTTTCTTCAAAAGGGGCGGAAAAAGCTCCTCTATCGCTCGCTTCTAAGTGAGGGTATTTACTTCACGTTCATGGCTTTCTTTTTTTACCTAAACCCAGTCGGCACCTTAGTCGTATTCCTCGTTCCCCTTCTCGTGATCCGATTCTTTATGATTTCCGGAAACTGGGTACAGCATGCCTTTATAAATCCGGAATCCCGCACGCGCCCGATGGATTACAGCCTCGTCTGCTTAGACACTCCCTACAACCAGATCTGCTTCAACGACGGCTATCATATTCAGCACCACGAAAACCCATCGCTCCATTGGAGCGAATTACCGCATGCATTCGATAAAAAATGCGAAGACTACCTGAAAGAAGGGGCTGTGCTCTTTCGGGGAGTGGATTATGCCTGGATTTGGTGGAAGCTGATGCGAAGAGATTATGACTCGCTCGCGGAACGCCTCTGGGTCACTTCCGATGGTCTCCGGGGAAAGTCACGAACTGAATTTTTAAAGTCGCGACTTGCTCCGGTCTCAACTGTACCCGTACTGACGAGCCACATCTCCCACAAGGTCTAAGACCTCAGGTGAAACGGGGTAATTATTCTTATGGCGGAGTTTTCCGATCTTTTCGAATTCGTTCCAGAAGGGACGATACTCTGAGCTCGGCTTCTCAAGCTCGCAGAAACTTAATATCTGATCGAGGGAGGTTTTCGGATCCTTCATCAGATCCTCATAACGGATTTCCATCACATGATTGATCTGCGGGGCATCTCGCTTAAATTCCTGAATAGCCTCTTTCCACACCGTAGCTGTAGTTAGAACACTTTCTGGCCCGTGGGATCGAATCATGGCTTCTAGATACTGAGTCCGAGGGTACGGAATGAGAGTTTTCACGCTCGGGTGTTTAACCCAGACGCGCTGATGTTCAATTAAGAGGTAAAGCTTAACCAGAGAATGCGCGACCTCGTCTGGGCGCCTCACGATGTGGATGAATTTCGCGTCCGGAAATATTTCCTGGAGAAGCGGCATTTGCATCGAAAAATAGGGGTATTTGCAGACGAACCGCGGATTTTGAATACCGGAAGAGTGCAGAACCTTTCGGATATCCGTTTTCATCCGCGACACCGCCGCCTCCCCTAAGCTCGCGCGTGAGAATTTTTTATAGCGGAGATCATAGAGGCTGGTACCCGTCCAGATTTGCCAGTGCATGATGGGTTCACTCGCTGTCGTGAAATCCACCGGAATCGAATCCTTCAGATGCCGATCGCCTGATATATTGAGTTTTAGCGCACGCCGCACACACTCGATCGCCAAGATCGTATCCGGAAGCGTGTTCATGACGTTACTCAGATACGCCGCCCGCGGGTGGGCAGATAAAATGTAGTCCAGGAGCGTGGTCCCAGAACGTGGGAGCCCAACGATGAAGATCGGTTTCTCTATTTTGATGTCTTCGAGGTTTTTCGGAGTGAGTCGTCGCTCTAAGAACCCCAATATCCCCTTCATCCAAGCCGGCTGAGGCACCGGAATGGGAAACTGGAGTTTAAAGGCTCGCCCGAAGAGGAGTTTTGACCAAAAATTCGCGTACTGAACCGGCAGCTCATCAAAGCTCGAAATTCGAGTCTTAATCTTCTGATTGAGTTCGCGTTCGTAGTTTTCCTGTGACCGATCCATTTTTATCTGGATACAAAGATCGCATCAACGGCACTGATCGAGAAGCGATTTTACGTAAAGCGAAGCGAGGCCACCGTTGTAACGCGTAGGATAAAGCCTGAAAGCGTACGGAGTGCGAGGATTACGCTCCAGGAGGCGCGCGATGTGCTCACCCATCGTCATAATTCCAAGTGGATGCACGAATACGCGGTAACCCCGGTAGAACGGATCTTTCAGTAAAACCTGGATCTGTTTCAGAAGTGCTCGATCACTACCGCTCAGCTCGATTTCATTTAAGTTGTAATCATCGGCTGCGTATTTAATTGCGTGTTTATCGTAAACGCCGCGAGCGATCCGATAGATTTCTTCATTCTTATCGTTAAAGAATTTGAATCCGCCGACGGATTGAAGTCGAAGTGCCGCAGACTGTGTAACCGAAACGGTAAGAAAGTTTTCGCCACGATCGACTGGGTTCTCCAGATATTCTTCGCCGTAAACATTTCCGATATAGCCCGAGACGCCCTGAAGGGCGTGAATCCCCTGTTTCGGAAACTCTGTCGCATCGCGATCGAGAACGGTTTCTAAGTTCCTCGCTCCTGCCCAGATGATGTTGTTGGATGCGTTTACCACTTCCCACGGTCCAACAGCGACTTCCCAAGGCGCGATCTGGCGATCAAACTCCGCGTCACCCAAGGTTTCGCGAAGCGTGAAAAGTTCGGCCACCTGAAGACCGGCCTGACAGTCGGTTCCACTCTCTTCTCGTGCAAAAACCTCAAGCGCTCTCGCACCGGATTCAGAGGCTTGTAAACACTGGCGCGATCCCATGGAGTTTCGGCAAGGACGCTCCCACTCCGAAGAATTTACGTAGATGTATGGAGAACCTGTTCGAAATTCGTAGTTCTCGTTTTTGATGAGCTTTGAGGTGGCTCGTTGAACGGCGTCGGACACCTTCATTTTAAAGAGGCAGATGGTCGCCTTCGATGAAAGAGCATCGTTCAGTACGGCAGAGAGTTTTTCTTCGCCTCCCTGGCCAGGAAGCACAAGGCGGAGTTCTCCCTGAGCGACGGACTCTGCGACATCGGTATTGTCACAAGGATTTCCGCCGTTGATCACGCCACGCTCAGCGCTTGGGTTGATGGAAATCTGCCATCCCATCTGTTCCAGAACACTTCGCTTACAAGCACTCGAGTACGGCGCGTCGCTGAGGTCATGCAGGATGCTACCCAGATTCGTGATTGTGGCGGGTTCAACGGTCGAGAACAGTCCTTGGAGGCCGACGCCGTCATACCAGGAAGATTTCGTTTGATAGCGGAGGGTTGCATCAAGATC
>CAYOJT010000105.1:0-9538 GCA_964404365.1 uncultured Bacteriovoracaceae bacterium | reverse complement strand
GTTACTTCTCTGCGCTTGTGATGACTCCATCCTCGCTCAAAATCCGGCAGAAAGTTTCGTGGGAGGAAAGCCCCCGGCGTCGCTCTTTCGCCTCGCCAACCAGATCTGGGAACTGCCTTCGACGGAAAAGATCGCCATCCGCGTTCTTAAGGATTCAGAAAATCAGTACTTAATTCGCGTCGGTGTCACGGATGGCGGGGTAGACATCGCGAATAAGGATCTGATTGATCAAATCGATTTTAAGATCAAAGACGGAAGACTCGTTTCGGCTGGGCTTGATACACGTGCGGGAGATCTGTTTGGTTCCCCACAGCTTGTTCGCTACGAGTATTATGCATTTGGAGCCGAAGGAATCGCTGAAAATCTGATTTTAAATGCGCCCCAGGACCCATTGAAAATTTTAGCTCAGTACGACAAGGATTTTCTAGCTGAGTTCATTCCGAAGCTGAAGGCCCATCCGGTTTTGAAGAATACGCTGTTCGCTAAACTCAACGAAAAAAACTTTTCGATCATCGGCGCTCATCGATTTGCGTTGGAAGAATTCAATGCTCTAGCCTACGAAGCTGATCTGAAGCAGGGTCGACTCCTTTACCCGGGATGGACACCGAAGACGAAAAACCCGCTCGAGATTTCGGCTGGGTTTGAGTTTAACTACGCCTACATTTTTGAGGATTGGGAACTCGGTGAGTTGGGGATGCCCGTGTCTCGCGGCGCGCTGATTGATCACCCCATGACCTACTCGGCTGGAGTTATGCTTCGCGAATTCAAAGGAGCAAAAGAATTCAACGAATTTGTAAAAAATGAATTCGCGGCATTTTCTAAACGATCCGGTTATGAAAAAGACTTTAAGCAGTTGATGGAATACATGCGCACTCGGTTTTTCGACGTCAGCGCATCTGCAGATTCTCGCGCGGCGAAGGCACTCGATGTGTTAGCCGAGGGAATTTATTTTACGAAAATGGGGTATCTGAACTACGATCCGATCCGTTCGTTTGAAGACGCAGTCTATACCGCGGCTCTTCAGAGAAAACTCCATAACCTGATGATCTGGCCAAGCGAAAAGGTCGTCCCGGGCCCTGAAGATGTAAAGGCTGCATCGCGTGAAATACTCGGCACCTACCAAGAGGTGGCTCAGCACGTGCTCGCTCATCCTGAAAAGTACAGTCTCGACGAAGCCGCAGCTGCAGAGAGATTTTTAGCGAAGTTTAAAAAATGGGCGGGCCTGCTTGAGGAATATTTAGAGAAGAAGGGTTGGGATCCTTCTCGTTTTCGGAATTATTCGGATATGACCCCTGAGATGAAGTCCCTTTACCGGAAGTACTTGGTTCGAACGGGTAATCCGATCTTGAACGTCAAGTCGATCGAGTCTTCTCACGGTACCCACGTTGCTGGGATCATCGCTCACCAAAACCCGAACATCCGCATCGTGCCCATCCGTGTGGTCTTGGGCTCGGTAAAACGCTCTCCGGTAAAAGATCAAGAGATGTTTAAAAACTTCAAGAAAGGATTCGCTGAGTGGATGCACGAGCCGCTGGTGATGAAAGCGCTTGAGGGGCGATTCGGTAGCGCATTTCCTGGAAAACACGGGGCCGATCTCGTGCAGGAGATACTTGCGCTCTTTGAAAAGGACTTTCCTGCGCACTTGGAGGAGAGTAGGAGCTCGATTCGATTTTTGGAGGAAATCAACCAGACAATCGAATATGCGGGAAATGAGAAGCTGAAGCTCGTCAACCTCTCGATTGGAATGAATTTCGACAAAAAGGTTCTGGACTACAAGAATCTGGATATTCGAAAACAGATTCGTGCCTATTATGAATTTCTGGAGTTCGAGCACTACAAGTGGATCGTCGGTAAGGCAGTAAACGAAAAAGCCCCCGGCACGCTTTTCATCATCGCCACAGGTAACGATGGGGCTTGGAAAGACGGGCGCTCAAAAAGCGGCCTACCGGTGGATCTCTCTTCTCCGTTCCTGGCCGATTTCGAAGATCCGGCACATGGACTTGTGGCTCCGAATAACAAAATTAAAAACATTCTCGGAGTTGGATCCCTCAGTCAGGTCGACGAGATCTCCTCCTTTTCAAACCTCCTGATTTCTAAGACCAAGATGGTGATGGCGCATGGTGAAGAGGTTTTGTCTCCGATTCGCTCGATCTCGAACGAAGCATTTACCGAACAGTGGAACTCGGAAGCGTCGATCAGTAGGGCTGCGGACAAGTTGAGCGAGGTCATGGGTTCAAAAGAACGGATGGATGATTTTCTAATCCAGAAATACAAAATCACGGGAACTCCAGAGCAGATTAAAGACAAACTCGAAATCCTTCGGGGTCAACTCCGAATCCAAGCGAAAGCGGTGGAGTCGGTGGATATGGGCATGAAAATGCATTATTTTTTACAGTTCCCCAATTTGCGTGCCCATATGTCAGGTACATCGATGGCGACGCCTACGATCACGGGCCTTCTCGCAAGCGAAGTTCAGGAACGGGCGTTTGCGGCAAAGATTCCAGCCGACGAACTCTATCTGCATCCTGATTTCATGCCTGAAAAAATGATCGATATCGTCTTCCAGAAGTCCGAGCCTGTCGATAAGGGATCTCCGATTTTACTTCTCAGAAAATGGATCGGTGAAAAGGTCTGGCCAAAAAGCCAAGAAGAAGTCGCCTTCCGAAATAAATTGAAGGAAGTCGAAGAAAAGAAATCGAAATTTGTGGAAAGCGTCGACCCGAACTTCTGCCCGAATCTGACGCGTAAAAAGAAGAAGTGGTTTTTCTTTTAGGCTCTAGATGCCCTTGAGTAATTCACGAGCCAGGTTTTTACCCGTGATTTTTTCCATTTGAGCGATCAATCCCGGACTCGTGAAATTAAAGTCAGTGGCTTTTCCTGCGATGAGATCCACGGCAGCCCAGTGGATTTTTTTCTTCTTCAGGTGTTTTCCTATCTGATCCGCGGCTCTTTTTTCGGCCGCGTTCAGGGTAGTCTTTTCGACGCGACCACCGTGATCCATATCGATCACGCTTTGACCCTGGGCCGGAATTTTCGCAACAGCCGCAATGAGCCTTCCATTCACAAACCAAAGGCGCTTTTCGCCATTTCTAATTTCCGCAATGTATTCCTGGAGCAGAACGGGGAGTTTTCCTTTTTCTGTCGCCGTTTCGAAGAGGTAAAACTCTTCTTGTCCGTTTCTTACGGCTTCGGTTTCGAGAACCCGAACGCCTTTACTCTGGGCCTGGTACAGGGGCTTGAGCACGGCTTTTCCCCAGGCGTGAAACGTTGAGATCAGGCGAGCGGGGTCACTCGATACAAAACTTTTCGCCGTCACGCCCGGAAGGGATAGGCACTCGAGTTTCTCATTTAAACCCATGAGACTGGCGAGTGGATTAATAAACTTAACCTTCGGTGCAGTCTGCGCCGCGAGCGCTAGAAGTTGAAGAGGGAGAATAAAGGCGAGGTCAACCGGTGGATCGGTACGGTAAAATACGTGCGTGGCCTGTTTTAGGCTAAAGCGCTCGATGGCTGATTTTGAGATATTTTCGCTTCCCCGCGGTTCTTCGACACGGATAATTTTCTCCGCATCGCATACCACTTCATTCTGATCGAATCGGATCGAGCGTACATCGCACCAGTAATTATCGTTCTTAAGTTTGATCGATTCCTGAATGAGTCGGAGAGTGGTGTCTTTCGTGTGATCGAGGGTGTTCCAGGGATCAGTGATCCAAAGGAGCGTCTTTTTAGCCATGTGAGTAGGCTCCGGCGAGTTTTTGTTTGAGCTCGGTGAAGTAGGGAAGAAGGTTTTTCATCTCGATTTCCGAAATCCCTTCGGTCGTTTTCAGCGCGGTATCCAATTTTGATTCCGCCCATGAAATGGCGTCACCCAGATCCATGTAGTGAAGGATGTGCGCAGGATTTTTTCTAGCCTTCGTTTCCTCATCTTCCAGGTCATCTGCGATCTGGAATGCGATGCCGAGCGCGATCCCCAAGCGCGAGAGCGCATCGATGGTCGGCTTAGATTTTCCGGAGAGAATCGCAGGGATGGCTAAAGCTCCTCGAAAAAGTGCTCCCGTTTTTAGCGAAAAGATCCGCTCCAGAAGCGGAAGACCTGGACTCGCTTGAATATTCTCTTCCAGCGCCTGACCTGAAACGACTCCAGTAGATCCAGAAATTTCTGAGAGAAGCTGTAACGCCCGAACTTTATTTTCAGCTGGAAAGGGAGAACTCGCCAGTGCCTCGAACGCGAGCGGAATGAGGGAATCGCCCGCGAGCAGGGCTAAACCTTCACCGAAAGCCTTGTGCGTGGTCGGTCGGCCCCGCCTGAAATCATCGTTGTCCATGCAGGGAAGGTCATCGTGGATGAGCGTATAGGCGTGGATAAATTCGATCGCCGCGGCCGCAGGAAGGAGGCTCTTTTTTTCTAAGCCGCAGGCTTCTCCGGCTGAGAGGAGCAGGCGGGGTCGGATGCGTTTTCCTGGGCCCATGACCCCATACTCGATCGCTTGCCGTAAGCGATCGGGAGCGGCTTTTAGCCGTTCATCTAATAGCGTTTTAAGTTCCAAATCCAAATTCATGATTACCGAACTAAGGTGATGGGTCGATTTCAGGTTTCGCCGAGTTCATGTCGCCTGCGTATTTGAAGGCGTAGGTTCCATCCGGTTGTTTCATAGGACCTAAGATCATGTCGATCAAAGAAAAGGAGCTGAGTAGGGGTTTTGAGAGGCCCAGTCGGACTTTCAGGTCAAATACGCTGTCATAAGCCATTTTACCGAGTTTAATTCCGCCCCCGGCGAGAATTTGAAGGTCATCGGCACCCCCGATTTTACCCAAGTGAACATCGGTCAGGTTTACGCGCCCATTTGCAATACTGAGGTTGATGGCGCCGTCGGCGATGTTAACCTGAGGGATCTTGAATCCCATAAAGCTTTGTTCATCCAGGCGGATCCGAGAGAGAGTGAGTTTCGTCATGCCCTCGAAAGCGGAGAGAGATTTCTGATTTCCGCGAAGATCGACGTTCCCCCGGAGCTCAAGCGTGCCCTCAAGACCAGTAAAAAAGGGCAATGCACCCATTCGGCCGAAATTTAAGCCCTGAAGTAAAATCGAAGTATCAAAGTCCTCGCCCTTAATGAAGAAGCTGCCTTCAATGAGACCAGCGCCTTCTTCGACCTTAAAGTCCGCGCCAAATTTTCCCTCAAGAAGTCCTCGAAAGGCGGGAGAAACCGTAAACTTCGAGAGCATAAGGATCTTGTTATCAGCGGATTTGGTCACCTTGATGCCTGTCATTTCGTATTGAAGCGCAGGACCAAAACCAATAGAGCCCTCGTCTGCCATCAGCTGCATCCCCATAGGAGCGAGCTGCTGGTTTACGGTCCCAATGACCCAACGATGGATCTTGTCCTGGGGCATCTTCAAAAGCGTAAATGTGATGAGCAGGACCAAGAAGAAAAGGCTCCAGCCGATCAGGTGAAATGCCTTTCGAAGCTTGGAGACATGCTCTTCAGGTGCTGTGGTTGCCTCAGCCGTACTCATTTCGTCGCCGCCGCCGTGTATCCCAGTGTAGTGAAAGTGACGTCGAGGTACCCGCTTTCGTCAGGCTGAGTGAGGACCTCAAGCTTTTTCACTTTCGCCATCCTGCCAGCGTTTTCTACGTTATAGACAAATTTTACGAGATGACGAACGTTGATCTTTTTCACAGTGGTCTCGAATTCCATTTCCTCAATCAGCGCAGGAGATTTCGAATTCGTCGGACTTACTTTTTTAGGTTCGCTGACTGTGACGGAAGCGGGATCGAGTCCCGACGCCATCGCCTGAGCCTGAATGTAGGAGTTCCAAGGACCGTCGTCGCCCATTCCAGCGCGCGCTGTTGTTTCCTTCAGCTTTCTCAGTTCCTCCTGGGAGGTCTGGATTTTTTGAATGAGGAATCGTTTTTCCTGAAGTTCGGCGTGACTGGCGACTGTGGACATCGCCATCGAAATTACGCCACCCGTGGCACAGACGACTACAATGACGAAACTACCGACCTTAATCGCATAGCGACTCTGACCGTCGAGTTCTTCCCACTTCGACTTAATCTGTTGGAACCAGACCTGGTCTTGGATTTTATCCGAGACGCGAGCCCATAACCTTCCAAAAGCGCTCTCATTTTCCACGAGCACCGCCTTCCTGGGTTTTTCCGCTCAACACAAGCTTCCAGCGTTTCGTTCCGTCGGCACCCTTCACTTCAGTCAGTTCGGATTTCGACATATCCCGGATCTTAGAGCTTAAGAGAGTTGAAAGTCGCTCCGCGATTTGAGGATTTGAAACCCAGAATTCGAGAGAGATGCTTCCGTCTGGAGCTGTTGAGCTTGAACCGACTTGGAACTTCATGAGGTCAGTCACTACGTCTTTTGGTATTCCGGCTGAGATGTCCCGTAAGAACTCAAAGGGAGAGTTCGCATCGGGAGTGAGAAGTTTCATGAGTTCACGTTCTTTGTTGAGCTCTGCTTCGATGTTTCGCTTGAGGCTGGACGTGTTCGCGACATAGCTCTTCAACGTGCTCGAAGAGATTGAGCCAAAGAAATTTTTAATCGATTTCTCAAGCTGAGCGTTCGTATCCTTGATTTTTTCTTCGAAGAGGTAATTCTGGGCGCTCAGGAGGGCGATTAAAACCACCGCACCAACTGCAAGGGTTCGGAGCGGTTTACTATACCTCGACAGATCAAAATCACGGCCTTTACCGGTCCTGCTGAATTCTCCCTTTCGAAAATTAATCAGGAAAGGCTTTTCTGAGCCTAAAAAGGTGAGCGCAGAACCAAGCGCGAGCGCGTGTTTCGCATCCGTTGGATCTGAGTAGGTGACTCCAGAGCCCGATACGGAACTCAGCGCACGTAACGGTTGGGTAGGAATCTTCAACTCTTCAGCAATGACAGCGGTCAGTCCAGGAAGGAGACTCGGCCCACCGGTCACGAAGATCAAACCTGGACGTTGTTGAGTCGCATTCTTACACGCCAGGTCTGCCTGCTTGATCGATTGAATGAGGGGAAGGATCGCCTCATAGACCGTCGTCGAGAATTCGCGTTGCTCGTGAGAAACATCATCGACTTGAGACAGAGGAAGTACGAATCCGTTATCGATTTTCGTTTTTTCAGCAGCGTCGACAGAAAGGTTATATTTCTTAGAAAGCGCCAAATTGATTTCGCGACTTCCCCATGCCGATTCACGACAGACGACGGGGACGTCGGCGCCTTGAACGTAAATGGTAGTCCGCTCGTGTCCCATATGGACGATCATGATCGGAGGACCTTTGGTTCGCTGTTCGTCTGGAATGGTTTTCCGTAGGAGCGCACGGTAAGCGCACGATTCGGTGGTGAGGACATCGGGGTCCATTCCGGATGGAGTGGCCAAGCCGAAGTAGTCCTCGAGGGTCTTCTTCATCGCAGCGGTAACATGAACGTTTGATTCGCCATCGATTACGTTCATAAGGGCATGGTCGGATACAATTTGGTCGGGCTCGAAGGGAAGGTCGTCTTCGAGTTCGAATTGGATCGCGGACTGGATTGCTTTCTTATCACGCGTTGGAAGCTTTAAATTTCGAAAGGTGATCCGGGAGCTCTTGAGCGGTGTCACGACTTTATCGGGAGCTTTTGGGAGCGAGCGTATCAGTTGCCCAGCCACCTCGATCGGGGACGCCGATGGGGGCACGAGAATCTCGTGATATTCGTGCACCTGAAAGCGGCCGAAGGCTGAATCCACCTCAACCGCTTTGACGCTCGTACTTCCAATGTCGAGTCCTAGGATACGCATGCGATATTCCTCAAGATTCTCTCATGAAAAGGACCCGTAAACCAGCCGAGTTTGTCTTTGTGTTACTGCCCTCGGTTCCCTCTTCTCCATAACCAGATTCGGGGGCGACCCCGGGGGGGGGCGACGGGATGTCCGCTCCTCCACCACCTCGTCGGCCCGAGCTTCCTGAAGACGATTTTGGGTTCTGGAGGGTAACCCAGACCTCAAGGACGCGTGACGCTTTATTGACTTCGCTGACGACCGTTATCTTAAAGGTTTCCTCATCGACGATGATCGACTGGCCGTGACTTTCGAGCCGTTTCTTCAGTTCTTCGGTCGATTTCGGATCGCGGAAGGACTGTACGCTTTTTTCAACGTACTTGAAGAACTCGTCGGGCGAATTGAATTTGTGGTCCTCATCTGGATCGTCGCGGTATTTGAAGAATTCGGTTACCTCCTCGTTCTTGATTCCCGGAAGTAAAGCGCGAAGCATGGGGGCCGCAATGGTGTTTGCGTTGATTCCAGAGGTGAGGAACGTCGTAAAGTTTGGAGCAAGTAAATCAAAGAGCGCATCGTCCATCGGATAGATCATTCGAAGCTCGTTAATCGAGTAAAAGGGAGCACGCTTAAACGGAATTTTTTGGCGTCCCGTATTGAATTTCGATTCGTACTGCCAGTCCACCCAGCTCGCGATGTTATCGAAAAGTTCATCGATATTTAGATCACGGTACTCTGCAGCGAAGTCCTGATCATCTTCGAATTTATCTTTGATGATTTCGGTAATCGAAGATTTGATGGCTTCGCGAGCGGCTTCGGGATCGAATTCCTTTTTCGTCGTCCCATTTGGATCCGCAGGAGTTGGGGTAGGCGTGGGCGTTGTACCACCGCCATTAGGGCCGGCGCCGGGTGAAGGACTAGGGGATGCCTTCGAAGGAATTCCATACGCTTGAAGCATTGAATTCAGATTCAGTTTGTTTGACGCGGATTCGATGGTGGCTGTGAACCTTCCGGTGAGTCCAGAATCGTTTTGAAATTTGTCGATCTGGTCCCGCATGATTGGAGTCATTCCGGGAACTTCTTTTGGAATTGGATAGATGAATGGAAAGGCCCAGACCTGTTCTAAAATTTGGCGCGGCACCTTGAATCCTCCGCCCCCAGAACCGCCGCTTCCGCCGAGCGCTTTCAATTCCTTATAGGCCTTGAGTCTCAGGAGAGAAATTTTTAATCCGGTCTTTGCAAGGTAATGAGCTTTAATCTGATCCGTGGAGTCGAACGCCATGGTCGCGTTCACTTGTGCGACGTAGGTAAATTCCGTGACGAGAACGGAGAGAATGGTCATCGCGGAAATGACCATGAAGAGGGCGATTCCGGATTCATCCTTTTTTGAGTCACTGGTGAGCGGGCGCTTGAGCGCACGCACGATTTTTTGCGTGATGCGCTTAAAAGCTTCCCGGTATGCCATCGAACGGCGTCTCCGATCTAAAAATATATTCTCCCTCGAAATTTAATCTCTTTGGTCCAAGGACCGAGATTGAAATCTTGATGAGGTCTGGAAACTTCCCTCTCAGATCATTATCCTGAGAGTTATCCCAAGCGGGATTCCACTGTTTTAAGTCATGGCGATAATACTGAATCTTGAAGGACTTAATGCCCGAGAGCAGTAGGTAAGTGCGCTCATTCTTAGTCTTTAATTCGACATCATCGAAGACGGTGGTGTCTTCGATTTTCGTGAGAACTTGGGTTCCTGCGAGTGCATGCTCGTCGGGATCCGTACGAAGCTCATATCGTACGG